>NZ_BAAHFQ010000001.1:0-130323 GCF_054681715.1 Deferrisoma sp. | reverse complement strand
CGGCACCTCCTCGGCCACGACGGCCGAGGTCATGGCCCGGCCGCCGAAGAGCTTCCACTTCTCCGGCACCGGCTCCTCCTTCACCTCCAGGGTGCGCATGTTCACGCGTACGATCCGGTCTTCCATGGTGCCCTCCTTCCCAAGAAAACGGTTGAGGCGACGAGACACGTCAACATACCCGACGTTTCGGCGATGTAAAGGGGTGTTCCGGCTTGGCGGTCGGGCGGCTAGGCGGCCAACGTCCCGCGGGCTCCGCGTTCCAGCCCTACCCTACACCGGATCGGCCGCCGGTTCCGGAGTCGTAGAGGAGCTCTCTCCTCTGTCTTCTGTCTTCTGCCCCCTGTCCCCCGCCCCTCAAACCCCGCGATGCACCAGAAGGTCGGGGTACTCGGCCTTGAGCTCGGCCTCCAGGGCCAGTGTGTCGCCCTCCACCCGGAGAATGAGCTCCCGCTTCCCCTCGGGGACGTCTTGATAGGTGGTGAGGATCGAGCGGATCTTGAGGCCGTGGGCCCGCACCCGGTCGGCCACCTGCCGGATCGAGCCCGGCTCGTCCGGTATGGTGAGCTGGAACCGCACCGTGTCGGTGCGGGCGCCGGTCACCTGGATGAGGGCCTCGAACACGTCCTCGTGGGCCAAAATGCCCACCAGCCGGTCGCCCTCGACCACCGGCAGGCACCCGATCTTGTTGTCGTGGAGGAGCAGCGCCGCCTTCTCGATGGTGTCGTCGGGCCCCACCCGCAGGGGATCCTTTCGCATGGCGTCCCCCACCTTGGCGCGGCTCAGCGCATAGTGGAGCTCGTACACGTCGAGGGTGGTGGCCTTGCTCGGCATGTACTCCTTGAGGTCCCGGTCGCTCACGATGCCCACGAGCCGGCCGCCGTCCATGACCGGCAGGTGCCGGATGTTGTGCTCCTTCATGAGGTGGATGGCCTCGGAGACGGGGCTTTCGGTCTCCACCGTGATCGGGTCGGGGGTCATCCATTTGCGCACCAGCATGCCGTGCTCCTTTCCGGTTGAGGGGGGAAGGGTTTCTTGACATCAAACAATCTACGAATCGGCAGGCCCGGCGCAACACATGAGCGGCCTAGTCGGCTTTTCCAATCCCGAACGAACCCCAAACCGGCCCTTGCCTCGGCCCGACCCGGACCCGTACACTTGGGGGCCTTCGATTTCCCTTGGAATCCCTTGCCGTTTCCGATTGTTTCGAGGTGGAACCAGCCATGCCGACCGACCGAACCGACCTTGGGACCTATGACCCCCACGCCTTCGAGGAGAAGTGGTACCGGTGGTGGGAGGAAAAGAAATTCTTCCACGCCGACCCGGCGTCCCCCAAGCCGCCCTTCTCCATCGTGATCCCGCCGCCCAACGTGACGGGCAGCCTCCACATGGGCCACGCCCTCAACAACACCCTCCAGGACGTCCTGGTCCGTTACAAGCGCATGGACGGCTACGAGGCCTGCTGGGTCCCCGGCACCGACCACGCCGGCATCGCCACCCAGAACGTGGTGGAGCGGATGCTCGCCGAGGAGGGCAAGACCCGACAGGACCTGGGCCGGGAGGCGTTCATCGAGCGGGTGTGGAAATGGCGCGAGGAGTCGGGGGGCACGATCCTCCGGCAACTCAAGCGCCTGGGGGCCTCGTGCGACTGGGACCGGGAGCGGTTCACCATGGACGAGGGCCTCTCCCGGGCCGTGCGCGAGGTGTTCTGCCGGCTCTACGAGGAGGGGCTCATCTACCAGGGGGACTACATCATCAACTGGTGCCCCCGGTGCCACACCGCCCTTTCGGACCTGGAGGTGGAGCACGAGGAGGCGGCCGGCCGGCTGTGGCACATCCGCTACCCGGCCAAGGACGGGGGCGAGGGCGTGGTCGTGGCCACCACCCGGCCCGAGACCATGCTCGGCGACACGGCCGTGGCCGTGCACCCCGAGGACGAGCGATACAAAGCGCTCGTGGGGAAGACGCTGGTGCTGCCCCTGGTGGGCCGGGAGATCCCGGTCATCGCGGACCCCGCGGTGGACCCGGAATTCGGCACGGGGGCGGTCAAGGTCACCCCGGCCCACGACCCCAACGACTTCGCCATGGGCGAGCGTCACGGGCTCCGGCTCGTGCGGGTGATCGGGGAAGACGGCACCATGACCGCCGAGGCGGGTGCCTACGCCGGGCTCGACCGGTACGAGTGCCGCAAGCGGCTCGTGGCCGACCTCGAGGCCCGGGGGTTCCTGGTGAAGACCGACGAGCACCGCCACGCCGTGGGCCACTGCTACCGGTGCCGCACCGTGATCGAACCCCTGGTGTCGCGCCAGTGGTTCGTGAAGATCAAGCCCCTGGCCGAGAAGGCCATCGCGGCCGTGCGGGAGGGCCGCACCCGGATCGTGCCGCCCCAGTGGGAGAAGACCTATTTCCACTGGATGGAGAACATCCGCGACTGGTGCATCTCGCGCCAGATCTGGTGGGGCCACCGGATCCCGGCGTTCACCTGCCAGGCCTGCGGCGAACTCACCGTGGCCCGCACCGACCCGGAGGCCTGCCCCCGGTGCGGGGCGACCGACCTCGCCCAGGAGGAGGACGTCCTCGACACCTGGTTCTCCTCGGCCCTGTGGCCGTTTTCGACCCTGGGCTGGCCCGAGGAGACCCCGGAACTCGCGAAGTTCTACCCCACGAGCGTGCTCGTCACCGGGTTCGACATCCTCTTTTTCTGGGTGGCCCGGATGATGATGATGGGCCTGTGGTTCCGGGGCGACGTCCCGTTCCGCGACGTGTACATCCACGCCCTCGTGCGCGACGAGAAGGGCCAGAAGATGTCCAAATCCCGGGGGAACGTGATCGATCCCCTGGAGGTCATCGACCGGTTCGGGGCCGACCCGTTCCGGTTCACCCTGGTGGCGTTCGCCGCCCAGGGCCGGGACATCCGGCTTTCCATGGACCGGATCGAGGGGTACCAGCGGTTCGCCAACAAGGTCTGGAACGCGGTGCGGTTCACCCTGATGAACCTCGAGGACTTCGACCCCTCGGCGCCGGCCGTACCGTTTGCCGAGCGGCTGCCCCAGGACCGGTGGATCCTCACCCGGCTCCGGGAGGCCGTGGCCGAGGTGCGGGCGAACCTGGACGCCTACGAGTTCGACAAGGCCGCCGGGAGCGTCTACCAGTTCCTGTGGCACGAACTGTGCGACTGGTACATCGAGATGGCCAAGGGCCCCCTGTACGGCAGCGGCGACGCCCGGGCCCGGCTGGGCACCCAGCAGACCCTGGTCGAGGCCTTCGACACGGTGCTCCGGCTGCTCCACCCCTTCATGCCCTTTGTCACCGAGGAACTCTGGCAGAAGCTCCCCTGGCCCGCCTACCGGGGGGAACGGCCCGAAAGCGTCATGATCGCGGCGTTCCCCCGGCCCGAGGCCCTGCCCGAGGACACCGAGGCCCGGGACCGGATCGAACGGGTCAAGGAGGTGGTCTCGGCCGTCCGGAACATCCGGGGCGAGATGAACGTGCCGCCGTCGCGCAAGGTGGAGGCCTGGGTGCGGGGAACTGAGGAGGCCCTGGGCGTGGTGCGGGCCGAGGCGGCCACGGTGCGGGCCCTGGCGGGGCTGGAGCGCCTCGAGGTGCTGGAGGCGGGCGCGGCCCGGCCGGCCCAGTCGGCCGCGGCCGTGGCGGCCGGGCTCGAGATCTACGTGCCGCTGGCCGGGGTGGTGGACCTGGCCGCCGAGGGAAAGCGGCTGGAAAAGGAGATCTCCCGGCTCGACCAGGACCTCGAGCGGGTCCGCAAGAAGCTCGCCAACCCCAATTTCACCGGCAAGGCCCCGGCCGAGGTGGTGGAGAAGGAGCGGGCCAAGGAAGCCGAGCTCGCCGAAAAGCTCGAGAAGCTCCGGGCGAACCTCGACCGGATCCGGAGCGCGGCATGACGGCGTTTCCCCGGGCCGAGGCCGACCGGGTGCTCCGGGCGGCGCTCGCCGAGGATGTGGGACCGGGGGACGTCACCACCCTCGCCACGGTGCCCGAGGGCACCCGGGCCCGGGCCCGGCTCGTGGCCAAGGAGCCCCTGGTCCTGGCCGGGTTTCCTGGATTTTTACGGACCTTCGAACTCTTGGGCGGGGAGGTGGTCTGGACCCCGCGGTTCCGGGACGGCGACCGGGTGGGTTCGGGGGAGGTCGTGGCCGAGGCCGAGGGCGACGCCCGCACGCTCCTGACCGGGGAGCGCACCGCCCTCAACCTCCTGCAGCGGCTTTCGGGCATCGCCACCCAGGCGGCCGACTGGGCCCGGGAGCTCGCCGGCACCCGGGCCCGGCTGGTGGACACCCGCAAGACCACCCCCGGCCTCCGGGCCCTCGAGAAGTACGCCGTGGGGGTGGGCGGGGCCGGGAACCACCGCTTCGGGCTCTTCGATGGGGTCCTGATCAAGGAGAACCACATCCGGGCGGCCGGGGGCATCGCCCCGGCCGTGGACGCCGCCCGGCGAAGCGTGCCCCACACCCTCAAGATCGAGGTGGAGGTCACCACCCTGGCCGAGCTCGACGAGGCTCTCCGGGCCGGCGCCGACGCCGTGCTGTGCGACAACATGGACCTCCCCACGCTCCGCCGGGCCGTGGAGCGGACGGCCGGCCGGGCCCTGGTGGAGGCCTCGGGGGGCATCACCCGGGAGCGGCTGCGGGCCGTGGCCGAGACCGGCGTGGACCTCATCTCGGCCGGGGCCCTCACCCACTCGGCCCGGGCCGTGGACCTCTCGCTCCTGTTCGAGGAGGGCTCGGCGGCCTGACCCTCTCCGGGCGTCAGCCGGGCAACCCCCGAAGCACCGCCTCGTAGGCGGCCAGGGCGTCGGGACCGAAGAGCACGAACCGCACCTCCTCGAGGGGGCTTCCGGCCCGGAGGTGGTCGGCCACCGTGCCGAGGGCAACCTCGGCCGCCTCGTCCAGGGGGTAGCCGTAGGCGCCGGTGGAGATGGACGGAAACGCCACGGTGCGGCAGCCGAGCTTCTCCGCGAGCCGCAGGCTCTCCCGGTAGGCGCTCCGGAGCACCTCGGCCTCCCCCCGGGTGCCGCCCCGCCAGATGGGCCCCACCGTGTGGATCACGTACCGGGCCGGCAGGTTCCCGGCCGTGGTGGCCACGGCCTTCCCGGGCTCGAGCCGGCCGATCTCCTTGACGATGCGCCTACACTCCTCCAGAATCGCGGGGCCCCCGGCCCGGTGGATCGCGCCGTCCACGCCGCCCCCGCCCATGAGGGAGGAGTTGGCGGCGTTCACGACCGCGTCCACCTGCTGCCGGGTGATGTCGCCCTGGACCAACACGAGCCGGGTCGAGCCGAAGGTTCGTTCCATGGCGCCCTCCTTTCCGGGAGTCTCATCGGGTGGGAACCGCCCAACGGAAATAGCGCCCGGAGCGCCCCCGCGCAACCCCTGACCCACCCCGTCCCCATGCCGACCGCAGAGCCGATCTACACCGAGATTCCGTGGGATCCGGACGTGCAGTTCTTTCTGGACGGGCTCGTGCGGGTCCGGCCCGACCTCTACCTCGACCCCATGCTCGCCGACCCCTGGTCCTGCGAACCCGGCCGGTGCCGGCCCCGGCTGGGCCCCAATCTCTGCTGCAAGGTGGAGCGCCGGTGCCGCCACTTCGACGGCCGCGGCTGCCGCATCCACGAGACGAAACCGTTCGCCTGCGCCCTGTTTCCGCTGGACCTGGCCCGGGTGCGGGGGATCCGGGTGGTGACCACGGTGAAGAACATCGAGTTCTTCCGGCTGGGCTGGTGCCGGTTCGACCGGGACATGCTCCAGTGCTTCCCCGGCCAGGACCCAGAGGCGCCCCCCATGCTGCTCGCCCAGGAAGCCGTGCTCCGGCGGGTGTTCACCGAGGCCGAGTGGGCCCTCATGGTCCGGGCCCTTCCGGCCGATGGAGAGGGAGAATCCGAGCCGCGACGGGAGGAGCCGACCCCATGATCCACGCGTTCCGGGACCCCGCGTTTTGCCGCACCGTTCTCCCGGTGTTCCTAGGCCTCTACGTGGCCGCGGCGGCCGTGTTCGGAGGGTTCCTCCACCTCGAAACCCTGCGCCATGCCCAGGAGACGGCCCGGGCGCTCGCCGGGCATCTCCGCACGGAGCTTTCCCGGTCCGTGGGACTTGAGCGCATCGAGGCCCGGCTGTCGGATCCCGTAGGCTACCAACTCGTCGATAACCTGGTCCGGACCCGCCTCACCGGCATCGGCCTCGTGGACGTGCGGCTCTACGCCCCCGACGGCAGGGTCCTCTACGCCACCGCCAAGGAACTCCTCCACCGGCCCGCGGACCATGAGGAGGTGGAGGAGGCCGCCCGGGGCGAACCCGTGGCCGAGCTCATCACGGCCCGAACCTACCGAACGCGATACGGCCTGGAACCGCCCGGCCCGCTCATCGAGGCGTATCTCCCGATCTTCCCCGACCGCAGTCCTTCCCCGGTGCTCGAGGCCTACATCGACTTCCGCCCCGGCAGCGCCCTGGCCTGGCGCACGTTTTGGGCCGGATCGGCCGTTCTCGCCGCGGCGACGTTCCTCGCCCTCGTCGTGGCGGCCCGGCTCCACGCCCGGGTGCATCACCTCGAGCACACCCTGGAGCAGCTCGAAACCTTTCTGCCCATCTGCGCCAAGTGCAAAAAGATCCGGGTCGAGGAGGAGGGGAAACCCAAGGAGTGGGTGAGCGTGGAGCAGTACTTCGAGGAGCGCCAGGACGTGGCCTTCAGCCACGGCCTGTGCGACGACTGCCTGCGGGAGCTCTACCCCGACGTGGCCGACGACGTCCTGGGGAAGAAGAAGGGTTAGCGGCGCCTCCGGCGGGGGCGCTTGGCGGCGCGGCCGCGGGTTTCGCCCACCTCGAGGAACCCCGTGACCTCGTCCCGGTCGTGGTAGAGGTGGCGGAGCCGCAGGGTGTAGGGTTTCTTCGCCTCGGTCATCTCCCGGTCCACGATGGCCCGGCACCGCTCCACGGCCTCGAACCGCCGGCCGCCCGGGAGCTTCCAGTTGAACAGGAGCCACCGGGCCCGCCCCCGGGAGGCCCAGAGCCCCACCAGCCGGGCCACCCGCTCGGCCGGCTTGACCATGTCGCACACCATCCAGTCCACCACCCGTTCGGGCCGGTAGCGAAACCCGTCGGCCCGCACGTGGTCCACGAGGCCCGTCTCCAGCACCTCGGGCCGGAGCCGGGCGTTGTCCACGGCCGTGACGAGAAGCCCCCGCCGGGCGAACTGCCACGACCACCCGCCCGGCGCGGCCCCCAGGTCCACCACCCGCCGGCCCGGCTTCAGGGCCTTCTCCCGCTCGTGGGGCGTAAGGAGCACGTGGAGGGCCTCCTCCACCTTCCGGGCCGAGCGGCTCGGCGCCTCGGCCGGCACGTGGAGCCGGGGAATCCCCCCGGGCCAGGACGAGGAGTTCCGGGGGTCCGACACCCCTAGGAGCCACCGGCCCTCGGGGAGAAGCGCCAGGTGGACCCGGGGGGCCTGGCGCAGGCGGGGCGAGAGCCATCCCCGGGCCTCCAACTCCGCCCGAACGGCCGCGTCCAGGGCCTCGCACCGGGGCCAGAGGCGGCGTCCGGCCTCGGAGTCGGGGGCCTCCACCACGAGGTCCCGCACCCGGGGCCGGCCGCCGGCCTGGCGCGCGGCGTCCGCCAGGGCGCCCAGCACCTCCTCCGCCGCCGGAACGCCGTCCCCCGCGCCGAGCACCCGGAACCACTGCCGGGCGAACACGAAGGTGAAGGGCCGGATCGCCGCGGCCAACTCCGCCGCCACCGCGTCGGGGGCCTCGAGCCCCACCCAGCCCGCCCCGTCCCGCGCCGCGGGCCACGCCGACACCCCGGCCCAGGCCGTGACCTCGGCGGCGAGATCGGCCTCGAACCCGGGCCGGCAAAACCAGAGGATCGCTTCTTTCGGAGTTCGCATGGCGGCGGACTTTACGGGGCCCGTACTGGCAGGTCAAGACGCCGCGGGACGGCCGGTCGGGTTTGGGAAACCACGGAGGGCACGGAGAGCACGGAGGGAGGGACCGAGGGGGCGGAAGCGGCCGAACGGACGGGCCGCCGGGAGGGACACCGGTGTTTGCCCCCCGACAAACGGCCTTCGACCCGCGACAAACGGCCCCGGGGGGTTGTGTTCGGGCCGGGGCCTGCTAGGGTGACGGACACACCCCCGGGGGGAGGGAGGAACCGCCATGGCCGCCGCGATCGCCCGCCTGGCCGAATGGGTGGAGGGCACTTTGCCCCACGCATCCCCGCGGACCCGGAGCACCCTTCGGGCCCTCGGCCGAGCCCTCCGGACCGCGGAGCGGGCCGGGTGCCGCAGCTGCGGCCGGTGCTGCGAGCTCTTCGGGGCCACCCTCACCGCCAGCCCGAAGGATCTCGAGCGCTGGCGCCGGGAGGGGCGGGACGATCTCCTGGCCCGGGCGAGCCCCTTGGGACGGCTCTGGTTCGACCCCGACACGGGACAGCGGCTCCCCCGCTGCCCGCACCTCGTGCGGATCGCCCCGGGCCGGGCCCGGTGCCGGATCCACGCCACCAAGCCCCAGATCTGCCGCGACTACCCCACCCTGGCCCACGGCAAGCGCTGCGTGGCGAACCGCCTGTTCCCTATCAACCACTGACCGGGATGGGCCACAGATTCACACAGATGTTCACAGATGGACTCTTTGGGGTCATCAGACCGGCGGTCAGCTGCCCGAGGGTCAACGGGCCCGAAAGAAACGGGAAGCCTCAGCGGGCCAAAATCTGTGCCAATCTGTGTCCATCTGTGGCTACAACCGTTACTAAAACCATCCAACGAAAGTATTGTCAGATCCCCGGCGTTGCAACGGAAACCCGCGGGTGGGGGGCTGGTGGAGAGCCGGGTGCGGCCCCTTACCTCGCCGCGCCATCACCCCGCCCGGATCGCTTGGAAGATCCGGAACGTCCGCCACCGCCGCCCCGTCCTGCCGAGCCGACAACGGCATGGAAAGGCGCGGCGATCGGGTGCCGCACTCGCGCCCGGCCGGAACCAGTCCCCCACCCGCCCCCGGCAATACTTTTGAAGCTATTAATACTTCCGTTCCCGGAACACCCGGAGCCACTCCTCCACCTCGGCCTCGCCGGGGTCGGGCTTCTCGGCCTCCTCCCCCTTTCCCGGCGCCGGCCAAACGCGGGCCCAGAACCCCTCGGCCGGCTCGACCCGGGCCCCCAGGGCCCGGGCCCGGTCGGCCAGGCGCCGGTCCGAGGTCACCACGGTGGCGGCCCGGGGGTTCCCCCGCCCCAGGCGCCGGAGGATCTCCTCGTCGGCCGTGCGGCCCGCCGGGCTGTAGACCACCGAGAGGGCGCCCACCCGCCGGGCCTTCGCCCCCCCGGCCCGATCGCCGTCGAACACGACCACCACCGGTTCCCGCCGGCCCGAGGCCCAGGCCCCCAGGCGCTCCACCACGCGCCGCCGGCCCTCGGCCTCCCGGTCCAGGGGCAGCCGCAGGCCCCGGCCGATCAGGTTGTGTCCATCCACCAGAACCATGAAACCGCTGCGCCCCTTCGTCTGGCCCCGTGCCGCGCGACCCCTGCGGGCCCCCTCCCCCCAGGTCCGGGCATCCGGACCGGAGCCCCGGAACTGTCTCCTATACCCGGAACGGGGTTCCCCTGACCAGACCCCGAAACGCAGAACCGCCCGCCTCCCGATCCCGGGGGAACGGCAGGCGGGCGGTTGGGCCGGGCGGGGCCGCAGCCGGCGCCCGTGCCTACCCCCCCGCCTCGCAGGCCTTCTTCTCCGGCGGGAACAGGGGCGCGCGCAGCGGGAGGCCCGAGCCCTCGAGGACCACCTGGCGGGCCCGCTTCTTTTCGGTGTTGAACACGATCGGGGCCATGAGGTTCGCCGTGGCCCCCTCGATGCCTTCGGACAGGTTCACGATGACCCCCACGGCGGCCTGGTCGGGACTCGTGATCTCCAGGTCGGCGAGATCGCTCTCCTTGGCCTCCACCCGGTAGTCCGGGAAGAACGGCCGGGGGTCCGTGATCAGAAAGCACACGTCCGGGCTCTCCACCGACTGGAACCACTGGAACGGGAGCTCCGGATCCGGATTCAGCACCACGAAGCGCAGGTGCTCGGGGAACCCGAGCATGGGCCGGGTCAGGGTGATCACCTGGGTCTCGTCGATCTCCACGGGGCCGAAGGCATGGGTCAGGATTTCCACGGCGCCATCCTCCTCGTGCGGGGGCACGGTTTAGGTCAGAAAGTCCAGGATCGAGATGTTGAAGAGCCGGGCGCCCGCGGCGAGCGCCGTCTGGTACGCCTGCTCCTCGTTGGTGAGCCGCATCACCGCCTCGGCGAGGTCCACCCCCTCCACGCCGGCCTCCAGCTCTTCCACCGAAGCGTTGAAGGCCTCGAGCCGGTTCTTCGCGAGCTCCAGGTTCCGGCTCCGGGCGCCCACGAGCCCCCGCTGGGTCACCACGTCGTGGAGTCCCCGGTCGAGCCGGCCGAGGAACCCGGAAACCGCGGCGGGGTCTTCGGTGCGCAGGGCGGCCTCCAGGTCGGAGAGGAGCCCGAACACGTTGCGGGTGCCGGCCGAGATGCCCAGGGACTCCGCCCCGGACACCGTGATCTCGCCCCCCGCCTCGGTGTCGGCGATCCGGACGGACCAGGTGCCGTCCTCGTTGGCCCGGGCCTCCAGGTTCACCGTGACGCCGGTGGCCGCCTCGTGGTCCCGGAACGCCCGGTCCACCGCGGCCGCGAGTTCCTCGGCCGAACCGTAGGTGCCGTCCAGGGTGACCGCGACGTCGCTCGTGCCGTCCGAGACCGTGAACGTCACGGGCGAAGCGGTGAGGTCCAGGGGGAAGTCCAGCTCCCCGGCGCTACGGGCCTCGGTCTCGCGGAACGCCAGATCCCCCGGCAGGTTCACGGCCACGGTCTGGCCGTTGCCCATGTTCACCCGGAGCCGCTCGCTGTTCCCCTGGTAGCGCAGGTCCTCGGCGAAGGGCGCCACCTCGCCGGCCGTGCCGTTGAAGAGGTATTTGTCCTCGTGCCGGCCCTGGGCGATCTGCACGAGCCCCTCCCGGATGCCGGCGATCTCGTCGGCCAGCGCGGCGTAGCTTCCCGAGAGCGGGGCGCTCGCCGTGTTGGCGCCCTCGACCGCGATGGATTTCGCCCGCACCAGGTGATCGTACACCTGGCCCAGGGCCGACTCGGTGGCCCGGTGCACCGTGAGGGCCTCGTCGATGTTCTTGAGGTACTGGGTGTTCCGGGCCACCACCTCCTGGAGCCGCACGAGCCGGCTCGCCGCGGCCGGGTCGTCGGCCGGCTTCGTGATCCGCTCGCCCGACGAGATCTGCCGGTTCAGCCGGTCCAGGTTCCCCAGCCGGCGCTGGAGGTCCTGGGCCCAGGACTGCTGGAGGCTCTTGTGGGTTACCCGCATGGGTCATCCCTCCTACCGGCCGGCCAGCCCGACCCGGTTGATCAGGGTGTCGATCAGGCTGTCGACCACGTTCACAAACCGGGCCGCCGCCTCGAATCCCCGCTGGTACTGGAGGAGCTGGACCATCTCCTCGTCCAGGTTCACGCCCGACACCGCCTCCCGCTGGGCCTCGAGCTGGGTCAGCACCGCCTGGCCCGCCTCGTCGAACACCCGGGCGTCCCGGGCCCGGGAGCCCAGGTCCTGGACGATCCGGCCCAGGTACCCGGCCGGGGTTTCCCCCACCCCTTCGAACACGGTCTGGGCCGCCAGGTCCGCGATCCGCCGGGCCGTCTCGCCGTCGCCCGCCGCGCTGCCCCGGCCGGCCGCGATCCGGTCGGTGTCGGTGGCCACCACCGGGTCGAGCTTTAGCACGGCGTCCGGGGCGTACACGGTCACCGTGCCGCCAGCGAAGGGTTCGCCGCTAAAGAAGATCTCGGCCGTGCCCCCGGGCAGAAACCCCATGTCCACCCCCCCGGTCAGGCTGACCGAGGCGTCCGAGGCGAGGTCGAGCGGTTGGGCCGGCCCCCCGTCCAGGCTCACGGTTCCCGTGGTCAGAAGCCCGTCGCTTCGCTCCCCCGCTGCGTAGGTGCCGGCGGCCACCGCGGCCTCGAAGGTCACTCCGTCGGCGCTCCACGAGGCGGTCCCGCCTGCGCCGGCGTCCACCTGCAGGACCTCCCCCACCCGGTCGTCCCCCCGGTAGAGGGCGAGCGACACCGTGGTGCCCTCCACGTCGGTGACCCGCACATGGTAGTCGAGCCCGATGGCGGCCTGGCCGCTGTACGTGCCGGCCGTAGCCGAAAGCGCGATCCCCGCGTCGGCGCCGCCGGTGCCCCGGTCGGCCGGGGAGAACAGGGTCGCCGGGTCGGTCGGCACCGTCACAGCGAGGGCGTGGGTGCCCGGCTCCAGGCCCGCACCCGCCTCGGCCTTGCTCATGCCGGCCGATGGCGCCACCACGGCCCGGGTGGTGTCGCCCGACCAGGCGAAGAGGTTCCGACCGGGGTTCCCGTCTCGGTCGGTGCCCGCCCGGTGCAGCCCGTTGACCCGGTCCACCACCGTGGCCATCCAGGTGGAGAGGTCCTCCCGGAGCCCGGGGACCACCTCGTCCCGCAGTTCCAGGTACCCCCCGATCTCCCCGCCCTCGGGCACCACCGGGGCCGACCCCACGTGGAACGAGGCGATCCGGCCGTCGGCGTCCCGGTCGGCCTCCAGCTCGAACACGCCCGTGCGGTGCACCAGGTACGGCCCGCCCCCCGCGACCCGCACGTTCAGGTACGACCCGTCCGATTCCACCTCGACCCCGATCTTCCGGCTGATCTCCCGCACCAGGAGATCGCGCTGGTCCCGAAGGTCGTTCGCGGTGAACCCGCCCGCCTCGGCCTTGGCCACGGCGGCGTTGAGATCGCGGAGCTCCTGGAGGGCCGTATTCAGGTCGGCCAGGGCCTCGGAGGCCGCCTCGTCGAACCGGTCCTCGAGCTCGGTGAGCGCCCCGACCTTCTGGTTGTACACGGTGGCCAGGTTCCGGGCCCGGTCGAGCACCTGGGCCCGGAGGGCCAGGTCCTGGGGCCGGGCGGCCAGGGCGTCGAAGCTGTTCCACAGCTCGGTGAGGGCGCCGTTGAGGCCGGACTCGGAGGGCTCCCCCAGGGCCGACTGCACCTCGTCGAGCCCCCGGGCCAGCACCTCGTCGTGGCCCCGGCCCACCGTGACCCGAGCGATCTGCCGCTCCAGGTACGACACCTGGATCCGCTGCACGTTCTCGGCGTCCACCCCCGAGCCGATGCTCCCCTGGGACGTGATCGTGGGGATCCCGGGCGTCATCTGGACCCGTTGGCGTGCGTACCCCTCGGTGTTCACGTTGGCCAGGTTGTGGCCCGTGACGTCCAGCGCCGTCTGGTGGGCCAGCATCGAGGAGCGGCCGATGTTGAGTCCGTAGAAGATGTTCGCCATGGTGTCCGCCGATGGTCTGGGGTGGCTCAGGCCTGGCACACGGCCCGGGCGTGCCGGGGGGCCGTCCCCGGGCCGTACCCGGTCCCGGCGGCCTGGCGCACCAGGTGCTCCGTCACCGTCTTTCCGAACCGCGCCGCGATGCCCAGGGCCGCCGCCTTCGCCCGGGCCGCCTCCAGGGCCTCGGTCCGGTCCTCCCAACCGCGCCGAAGCGCGGGATCGTCTGCCGCCCCTCCGGCCCGGGCCCACCGCCCGGCCGCGGCCTCCCGCAGGGCCGACGCCCGGTGCAACGCCTGCACCGCGTCCCGGGCGCCCGCCAAGGCTTCGTCCAGGCGGCGGGGGTCCGCCACGGCCGATCGCGCGGCCTCGAGCGCCGCGGCCAGGGCCCGGGCGGCCCGGGCCTCCCGCTCGAGGGCGGCCCGGAGATCGGCCCGCGTCCGCTCGGCCCACGCGCTCACGGCAGGCTCCCCGTGGCCAGGAACCAGTGCTCCCGGATCATCCGGGGCAGCACGTCGGCGCCGGCCACCTGGTACTCGCCCCGCTCGATCTGGCCCAGGATCTCGTCGACGAGCTCCTGGCGGATGTCGGGGGCCGCGAGCGCCAGGCTCCGGGCCCGCCGGATCTCCAGACCCCGGCCGGAGATCTGGACCCGGTCGGCCGGGTCCGCGCTCACGGCCGCGGCCGCGTCGGGCTCCCTTCGCCGGACGGGAAGGGGCTGCCCGGCGCTGCCGATCCCCCGTGTGTACCGATCGCGGATTTTCATTGCGTTCCTCTCGCAAAACGGGCTCAGGCGGCCTCGTCCAGCCTCGCCGCGGGGCGCCGCGCCGGCGGCGCGTACCCCCCGGCTGGGCCGGGCCTCGGGCCGGCGACGCGGCCGGGGTCCGCCTCCGTGCGGTCCTCGGCCTCCCTGCCCTTCTCTTCGGCCCCGGCGCCGGTTTCCTTTACCCGTTCCAGCTGTTCCATCATCGACCGCCACAGCCCCAGGCCCTCCCCCTGGCTCACGAGCTCGGCCCACTGGTCGTCGAGGAGCCCGTAGGCCGTCTCCTTCGCGAACCCGTCGGGCCCGCGGCCGGGGGGCACCATGGCCTTGCGCATGGTGCGGAACACCAGGAGCGCGAACTCCTTTTCCAGGGCCCGGCACGCGCCCTCGAGATCCTTGGGCAGGGGCGCGTTGCGCACCCCCGCCACCGCCGCGCCCAGGCTCACCATCGCGTCCGCCATCACAGGATCTCCAGCTCGGCCTGGAGCGCCCCGGCGACCTTGAGGGCCTGGAAGATCGCCACCAGGTCCCGGGGGCTCACGCCCAGGGCGTTCAGGGCCTGCACGAGGCTCGCCAGGGTCTCGCCGGGTTCCAGGAGCAGCACCTTGGCCTCCTCCTCGGTCACCGTGACCTGGGCCCGCTCTCGGGCCACGGTCTGGCCGGGGGAGAGGGCCTCGGGCTGGCTGACCTCGAGGTACGGGGTGATCTGGACCGTCAGGTTCCCGTGGCTCAGGGCCACCGGCCGCACCCGCACGTCCTGGCCGAGCACCACGGTGCCGGTGCGCTCGTCCACCACCACCCGGGCCACGGCGTCGGGCTCCACGGTCACGGCCTCGAGCCGCGCCAGGAACCCCACCGGGTCGGCCGCCTCCCCCTCGGGCACCACCACCCGCACCCGGCCCGCGTCCAGGGCCTGGGCCGTGCCCGGCCCGAAGACCGTGCCCACGGCCCCGGCCAACCGGGCGGCCGTGGTGAAATCGGGCTCCCGGAGCACGAGGTCCACGTAGCCCCGCCCGAGGTCCGGCAGGGGCGCGTCCCGCTCCAGCAGGGCCCCGCCCGGGATCCGGCCCACGGTGGGGTGGTTCTGCTGCACCCCGCCCCCGGCCGCGCCGGCCCCGAACCCGCCGATGGACAGGGGCCCCTGGGCTACGGCGTACACGTCGCCGTTGGGGGCCCGAAGGGGCGTGAGCAGAAGCGTGCCGCCCTGGAGGCTCGAGGCGTCCCCCACCGAGGAGACGGTCACGTCGATCCGCTGGCCGGCCCGGGCGAAGGGCGGAAGCTCCGCGGTCACGATCACGGCGGCCACGTTTTTGAGCTTGATGTCGTCGGGGGTCACGGCCACGCCGAGCCGCTCCAGAAGGTTCGCCGTGGACTGGGTGGTGAAGGCCACCCCGGACTTGTCGCCCGTGCCGTTCAGGCCCACCACCAGCCCGTAGCCGATCAGCTGGTTTTTGCGCACCCCGTCCACCCGGGCGATGTCCTTGACCCGCACGGCCGCGGCCGCCGGGAGCGCCACGAGGAGCGCCAGGAATCCCGCGAGAATCCGGTTCATCGTTCGTCTCCCCTCAGAACGGCCACACGGCGTCGAGCACCCGGTACATCCAGCCGGGCTTTTGCTGGCTCGCGATGAGCCCGTCGCCGCCGTAGAGGATCTGGGCGTCGGCGAGCGCGATGGAGCTCACCGTGTTGTCGGCCGAGATGTCCTTGGGCCGCACGATGCCCCGCACGAACAGGTACTGGGTGTCCCGGTTGACCTCCACCTGCCGCCGGCCCTCGATCACCAGGTTCCCGTCCTCGAGCACGTCCACCACCCGGGCGGTGACCCGCATCCGCAGCACATCCTTCTGCTTGGTGGCCCCGCTGCCCTGGAAGCTGTTCTCGGTGGACGCGCCCACCGAGGGCCGGAACCCGCCGGACTTGTAGAGATCCGGAAGGCCGTAGTGCTGGGGCATGCCGAGGAAGCTCGACACCCCGGCGGAGACATCGGTCTGCCGGCTCACGTCGGTGGAGGCCTCGCGGCTCGCCTCGGCCGTCTCCACCACGATCACGGTCACCAGGTCGCCCACGGCGAACGCCCGGTGGTCCCGGTAGAGCCGGGTGAGGGCCGCGTCCTCGCTCCAGAGGCTCGTGGGCTGCTGGGGGCCCCGGGCCGCCGGCGCCGGTCGGTTGAGCGGGGTGGGCGCGGGCCACGGCGGCTCCTGCAGGTGGGGTCGCGAGCACGCCCCGAGGGCCAAGAGGGCCACGGCCAGAAACCCGGTTCGCCGTCTCATCGCACCGCCTCCCGGAGGCCCGCCACGACCTCCACCAGCCCGCCGTCCCGCACCACGCCCGCGACGGTGCGGCCGCTCGACAGATTCTCCACCTGCACGGTCTCGCCGACTCCGGCGCTCCCCAGGGCCTTCCCGAGGGTGCTCGCCGTCACCCCGCCCACCCGGGCCACCACCCGCACCAGGTCGCCCCGGCCCACCACCGGGACCACCTCGAGGTCCCGGGGCGAGACGACGGCGCCGGCCCGGAGGCTCCGGCGCAGCCGCTTGCCCAGCGCCTCCTCCAAGCCCGTGAGGCCTCCGGCCCCTGCGGGCGCGACCCGGACCTCCAGGTCGTCGGCCGTGAGCACCTCGCCCCGGGCCACGTCGCGCCGGAGCACCACGGCCGGCCGGCCCCGGAACACCTCCACCCGCACCCAGGCCGTGTCCTCCCGCCGGCCCTCCACCCAGACCTCCACGGGCACGGTGGCGGGCGACGGCAAGGCGCCGTGGGGAAGCCGGGGCCGGAGCTCCAGCCGCCCCCGGGGCACCGGACCCGGCAGGCCCACCGAAAGGATCCGCACGTCCTCGTCCTGCCCCACCCGGGCCCGGACCGCCCCGAGCACGGCCTCCACCAGCTCGGCCCGCTCCACCCGCCGGCCCGGCCGCTCCACCACGATCGTCTCTGGAAGCTCCAGCTCGGCCCCCACGGTGGCGGCTCGCTGGCGCACCCAGGCGGCCTCGAGGGTGCGGCGCTGCCCGGGCCGGGGGGCCGGCCCGAGCCGCACCGCGGCCCACTCGGCCGGGGCGCCGGGCGCGAGATCGGCCAGGGTGAGCTCGTCGGCGTCCACCTGGACCCGGGCCGGGAGCCGCACGGCCGCCGTGACGGGAAGGGCGACGAGCAGGAGAACCGCGAGGGCGAGGGCGCGCATCGGGTTTACCTCTTCACGTTGTTGGACATCTGGAGCATCTCGTCGGCGGCCTGGATCGCCTTGGAGCTCACCTCGTAGGCCCGCTGGCCGGCGATCAGGTTCACCATCTCCTCCACCACGCTCACGTTGCTCATCTCCAGGAACCCCTGGTTGAGGCTCCCAAGGCCCAGGGTCCCCGGGGTGCCCGTGATGGCGTCGCCCGAGGCCGGGGTGGCCACGTACACCGAGTGGCCGATGGACTTGAGGCCCCCCGGATTGGAGAACCGGGCCAACTCGATCGTGACCCCGAGGTCTTCCACCTGGCCGGTGTCCCCGTTCAGGATCGACACCGACCCGTCGCTTCCCACCGTGATCTCCACCGCGTTCGGCGGGATCGTGACCTCGGGGAACACCACCCAGCCCTCGCTGGTGACGAGCCGGCCCTGGGAGTCGAGCTTGAACGAGCCGGAGCGGGTATACCCGGTGCCCCCGTTGGGCAGGGTCACCTGGAAGAACCCGTCCCCCTCGATCAGCAGATCCAAGGGGTTCCCGGTCTCCCGGAAGTCGCCCTGGCTGAAGAGCTTCTCGGTGGTCACCACCCGGGCCCCGAGGCCCACCTCCATGCCCACCGGGTACTCGGAGCCGGCGCTCGACACCGTGCCCGGGGTGAGGAGGGTCTGGTAGAGGAGGTCCTGGAAGTCTACCCGGCTTCGCTTGAACCCGGTGGTGTTCACGTTCGCGAGGTTGTTCGCGATCACGTCCACGTTGATCTGCTGGCAGTTCATGCCCGCCGCGGCGGTCCAAAGGGCTCGGATCATGGGTTCACCTCCCTGTCGGGTTCCCTATCGGCTCACGCCACCCGGCCGATGCGGCGCACGGCCTCGCCGGTGACGTCCTCCATCACGGTCTGCACCACCTTCTGGTAGGCCTCGAATCCCCGCACAGCCTCGATCATGCGGGTCATCTGCTCCACCTGCTGGACGTTGGCGTCCTCCAGGGCCCCCTGGAGCACCTGGGGGTTCGCCGGCGCGGGCTGCAGGGCGCCCGCCGCCGCAAAAACGTTTCCCCCAAGGCGAAGGAGCCCCCGGTACCCGGGGAAGTTTTCGATCCGCAGCCGGTCCACCTGCTTTCCGCCGGCCCAGACCCACCCCCCTTCGTCCACCCGGACCTCGGTGTCCGCAGGCACCACGATCGGCCCCGCCTGGCCCAAGAGCGCGTAGCCGGGCCCGTTTCGCACCGTGCCGTCCGGGGCGCGGAAGAACCGGCCGTCCCGGGTGTACAGGGGTCCGTTCGGCCCCTGGAGAACGAAAAACCCGTCCCCGGAAAGCGCCAGGTCCCAGCTGCGCCCCGTGGGCCGCACCGGTCCCGGCGCGGGGTTCACGAACTCCCCCTGGTAGTCGGTCTGCACGTCCAGGGGGAGCGGCCCCTCCGTGGGCCGCTGGGCCGCCCGGAGCTCCCCGGCCGCCTTGTACCCCGGCACCTGGGCGTAGTAGAGATTGCGGGCCGCCAGATCGAGCCGGCGGCTTTCGACGAGCATCCCGCTGGTGGCCGTGTAGAGGGCTCGGATCATCTCGGTTCCTCCTCGCCCGGCCCGAAATGCAAGGGGGGTGCCACGCGGAATTCCATCGACGTTCCGCGGCGTTGCGCGGAGCCGTCCCGCCCCGGGGGAGTCAACCGTGCCCCCCGGGGGGGAAATCGGGCCCTCCCCCGCCTCAAGGGACGACCGGCGCGGGTCGATCGGAAGCTTGCACCCTTTTCGGAGAACCCCCATGTCCGACAATACCGTGTCCCTCGAACAGCTCGCCCCCCGGGTGCTCACGGCGCTTCCCGTGGCGCTCGTCGTGCTCGACCCCGACTTCACCATCCGTGCCATCAACGGCCGGGCCGAACGGGTGTTCGGCGGTCCCCCGGTCGAGGTCGTGGGCCAGCGCCCCGGCGACGCGTTCCACTGCGTGAACGCCCTCGCCAGCGACGCCGGGTGCGGCCACTCGGTGGACTGTGGGCAGTGCCTCCTGCGCCGCACCGGTCGGCGGGCCCTCGAGGGGGAGACCGTGGAGCAGGAGGAGTTCCGGGTTCGGGTGCGCACGGCCCAGGGGGCCGAGGAGGAGCGCATCGTGCTTCTCACCGCCGCCCCTCTGGAGCACGAGGGCAGCCGGTTGGTGGTGCTCCTCCTCCAGGACGTGACCGTCCTGCATCGGCTCCGGGGCCTCGTGCCCATCTGCGCGGCCTGCAAAAAGATCCGCCGGGACGACGAGTCCTGGGAGGCGATCGAGGCGTTCATCCAGGAGCACTCCCACGCCTTTTTCAGCCACGGCCTGTGCCCGGAGTGTTTGCGCAGGCTTTACCCCGACCTCGTGGACGAGGAATGATCCCGGAACAACTGCCCCTACCACCCCGTCCCAGATCCGTAAGGGGACGCCCGCGCAGACGTTGATTGGTTCTCTCCACCTTGCCGGCCCGGCCCGCCCTTCCGGCATCGGGTAGGCGCCTGCCTCCTGACAGAATTTTCGTGACCCCACCTTGCCCCCGCGGCGGATCGTGGTAATCAGATTCCTTGACCTAAGTCATGGAACGGGGATGTGACCTCCGGGTAGCGTGCCCGTGTGAAAGCCCTCACTTTCTCTCTCATCCCAGGAGGTGCGCAATGAAGCCACGATCCGCCGTCGTTCTCTGGTTCGCCCTCTTAGCGCTTGCGCTCCCCGCGTGGGCGGCAGACCTGTCGTCGGAGACCCGTGAGTGCTTGGAGTGCCACACCGACCAGATGCCGGGTCTTGTGACCCAATGGGCCTCCAGTGCCCATTGGAACGCCGGGGTTGGCTGCTACGAGTGCCACAAGGCAGATCCGAACGACCCGGACGCGATGGAGCACAATGGCTGGACGGTGTCGATCATCGTGAGCCCTCGGGACTGCGGGCGATGCCACGAAAGGGAAGCCGCCGAGCAAGAGGCCAGCCACCACGCCGAGGCCGGGAACATCCTGAACTCGAAAGACGGACTCCTCGGCCAGACCGTGGGCGGGGAACCGGCCGTAGCCGTGGGCTGCCGGCAATGCCACGGCTCGGTCGTGCGGGTAAAGGACGGAGGTAAACTCGACCCAGCCACCTGGCCCAACACCGGCATCGGCCGGGTCAACCCCGACGGCTCCAAGGGTACCTGTAGCGCGTGTCACACCCGGCACCGGTTCAGCAAGGCCCAGGCCCGGCGGCCCGAAGTGTGCGGCAAATGCCATCTGGGGCCGGACCACCCCCAAAAGGAGGTCTACGAGGAGTCGAAACACGGCATCCTTTACGCCGCTTTCGCCGATCAGCTTAACCTGACCCGGCCCAAATGGGTGGCCGGACAGGACTATTACGACGCGCCCACCTGCGCCACCTGCCACATGAGCGCCACCCCCAACCAGAGCGTGACCCACGACGTCGGGGCGCGGTTGAGCTGGAATCTGCGCGCCCCCATCTCGAGCCGAACCAAGGACTGGGAGAAAAAGCTCGCGGCCATGAAGGACGTGTGTTCGGCCTGCCACGGGGGAGATTTCGTGGAAGGGTTCTACGGCCAGCTCGACGCCTTCGTGGAGCTCTACAACGAGAAGTTTGCCAAAACCGCCCAGGCCATCCGCGCCCGGCTCATCGAGGAGGGGGTGCTGACGGCCCAGGACTTTGACGACAAAATCGACTGGATCTGGTGGGAGCTGTGGCACCACGAGGGCCGGCGGGCGCGCCACGGCGCGGCCATGTCAGGGCCGGACTACGCCTGGTGGCACGGCATCTACGACGTGGCCAAGCACTTCTACACCGAGCTCCTGCCCGAGGCGAAGGAGGCCTGCGAGCGGGCCGGCAAGCCGGAACTCTACGAGAAGATCCTGGCCGAGTACATTACCTCCGACCTCCGACACGAGTGGTTCGTGAAGGGGTTCGATCCCAAGCGGGTGGAGGAGATCAAAAAGTACTACGAGGAACGCTACCACCAGAAGGTGGAATAGGCTCCCTCAACAACGGTGATCCAGAAGCGGAAACGGCGGGCCCCCGGGGTCCGCCGTTTCTTCGTCTCAGCGCGGTCGACCCGCCCGGCTTCCCGACCTCGGGTTTGCCGGGTCGGGACGCTCCGGTACACTGGGCACGTCCCGCTACCTTCGGTCGTCGGTCTGTGGTCCCCCGGTCTAGGCGGCGGCCAAGTGAGCGGGCGAAGACGAGAAGTAATCGTTCGAGCAGGCCGCGCCCCGCGGCCTATGGAGTTTTCAACACCAAGAGGCGGGAGGCGTCACGCCCACCGGAGCCGGCGTGAGGCGCAGGATCGGAGGCATGGGATGTCCCAACTGGTGGGGTGCGCATGGACGGGCGGGGTGGTTCTCGCGGCGGATCGCAGGGTGACGGTGGGAACGGACGAGGGAGAACAGACCCGAAGCGTTCGCAAACTCTACCCCCTGGGACACTGGGCCGCGGCCGCCACCGCGGGGGCCGCCGTGGGGATCGGTCTCACCCGGCGCATCGCCCGGGCCTTCCATGGACGGGCCGCGCCGTTCCTGGACGAGATCGAGCCCTACATCCTCAAGGTATTCTGCCGGGAATACGAAGCGTTCGTCCAGCAGGGGGCCCGGTGGTTCGCGGCCCACCCCGAGGCGCACCAACGGTCCTACCTGCTCCTGGGCGGCAAAGACAGCGCGGGGGCGTTTCGGATCGCCTTCTACGCGTCGGAGGCCCACGACTGCCCCCACGCGCCCCTTCCCGTGGGGAACGTGGTCACCGCACCTCGCCGGTTGGGCCTCGAGGCGCGCCTGGCCCAAGAACTCGCAGGAGAGCCGGCCCCCGGGGCGGTGGAGGAACTCGTGGCCGTGGCTCTTCGGCGCATCGCCCAACGCGATGAGGCCGTGGGAGGCCCGTTCGACCTTGCGGTCCTGGACTCCCACGGCCTCCGGTTTGAAACCCTGGAGTAGCCGTCTTGTAGGCCTTGCAAAGAAAAAAAGCGGGCACTCAGGCCCGCCGGAAAGGGAAACCACCTGATGCGTTATGCGCGGGCGCCCCGGCTTACGCGGTAGGTTCCGGTTTCCCCAACACCAGCCATCCAACCCTGCTCGAGGCCGGTCTCCTTCCGGCAGGCCGGGCAGAAGGAGGCGATCTCCTCTTCCCACAGCGTACGCCCCACCGAGATCACGTCTTGCGCGCAGGTGGCGCACAACGCAGCTTCCTGGGGCAACCCGAAATACTGCCGGCCCAAGGCCTCACAACGATCCAAGGCCTCGGGCCTCGTCTCAACGATGGTCGGCGCCGTGCTTCCACAGGTGTAGCAGGTCAGGCTCATGGCGTCACTCCTCCTCACGTGGATTAACAGTCCCCCGTTGGTTGGGCACGTAGCTTAAGAACACGGCTCAGTGAAATCAATGGGAGGGCTTCACTTGTATCCGATGGGTACCGCGTATTATCCGATCAGCCAAAATTGCAAACTCAACCCGTCCGGTATTCTGAAACTATCCGGAACGAACGGATATTCCGCATAACCAAACCGGTACTTCCCCGCTCGTGCCCTTCCCCTCCAAGTGCCAGGTGGCTATTCATTGAGGGTAAAGTTCACACCTACCCCTGAGAGGAGGACGAAGATGTGCAATCATGCATACGGGCTGGAAAGGATTCGCTGCGAGGAGTGTGGGGCCCACGTTGCCTCGCGGTGCGTCGATTGCGGGTACGAATCGCGGTACGAGGAACACGCGCCCGGGTGCCCCCTGACCATCCAGGCGGCAGAAGGGCCCAACGATCAGGACACCCGCACAAACCCAACGTTGCGGTCGTAACGCGGACGGGCACCTGGGGAAAGGAGAAGGCCCATGGTACAGCTCGAACTGACGCAATCCGAGGCGGCCGTTCTCAAAGAAGTGCTCGAATACGCGCTCTCGGAACTGCGCATGGAGATCGCGGACACCGACCGCAAGGACTTCCGGGAGCAACTTAAGGCGCAGAAAGAAGCGCTGACGGGAATTCTCGAGCGCCTGGGGGCCGAGAGGCAGGGGTAACGGGGGAGCACCTTCCTTTCCGGTAAGCGTCCCGCCCAGCCTGGCGCCGGGCCACCCTCCGGGGCGGCACGAACGGATGAGGTGGGCGCTCTTGTGTTCCGGCGTCCATGCGCCCCCACCGCATGCCTCGCCGGAGAAAAGGGGGCCTCCCGTGGGCGCAGTCCAAACCGGATCCCTTCGGTCACTCCTTTTCAGTTCCCCACCACGGCAACGCATCCACACCCAAAAACAAAGGGCCTAGCCTCGTCGGCTAAGCCCTTGTTTTTACTGGTGCGCGCGAGAGGATTCGAACCCCTGACCTGCGGATCCGTAGTCCGCCGCTCTATCCATCTGAGCTACGCGCGCAAACTCCTCGACCTTACTGTTCGGCTTTCACGAAGTCCTTGAGCAGAATCCCGTAGCGCTCGTGCTCGAAGGGGTGGGCCTCGGGGTACATGCTGAAGAGCCACCCGGAGAAGATCTCCTGGCCGTTTTCCTTCACCACGAGCCGGGCGGCCGGGTTCTCGGTCTCGTTGGACTTGGAGGTGATGGTTCCGCCCCCCATGGTGAACGAGGGCAGGAAGCTTTCCACGGTGATCTCCAGGGAGCCCACCGTGGCCGTGTCGCCCACGTTGACCGTGATCTCCTCGGTCTTGTTCTCCTGCTTGTCCGTGATCTCCAGGACCACCGCCTTCCAGGTGGCCTTCACGTCGTCGGGCACCACGATCTGGCGCTGGGCCGGGGCTCCCATGGAACCGTGCCCCTCCGGGGCGGCCGGTTGGGCCTCGTGGGACGCGGACGCCTCCACCTTCTGGGCCGGCGCCTCGGCCTGGGGGGCGGGTTCCTCGGACTTGGAGCACGCGCCGAGCGCCAGGGCCGCCAGGAGCATCACCAGGATCTTCGCCCGCATCCTCAACTCCTCACCAAAAAGACGGAAAGGGAGTGGCGGAGAGGGGGGGATTCGAACCCCCGGTACCCTTGTGGGGTACACACGATTTCCAGTCGTGCACCTTCGGCCAGCTCGGTCACCTCTCCGTTCGTCCAAACAAAAACATGGCGGAGAGGGAGGGATTCGAACCCTCGGTAGGGGGGAACCCTACACTGGTTTAGCAAACCAGCGCCTTCAGCCTCTCGGCCACCTCTCCGACCCACGAAGACGGGCATTCTACTGAGCGCCCCGTTTCCGGTCAAGCGATATGTGCCGGCCTTCACTCCCCGTGAAGGGCGTGGCAGTCGCGGCACGGCTTCCCCTCGGCGTGGGCCCCGGCTCGATCCGTGTGGCACGGCACGCAGGCCACGGTGTCGGGCTTCCCGAGCCCGCGGTCCGGGTCCGGGTGCACCGTGTGGCACCATTCGCACGAGGAGGCAAAAAGCCCCCGGTGGGGCCCCTCGGGCACCCGGACGCCCAGGTGACATCCCCGGCAGCGCACCGTGGCCCGCGCCCCCTCCCGGTGGGGCGGGTGGCAGGAGGTGCACCGGTTGTTCTGGATCAGGGTGCGGTGGGGAAGCGTCACGTCCTCGGTCTTCTCGGTGTGACAGGCGTGGCACATGCCGTTGCCCGCCGGGCGGAAATGGCACGCCGTGCAGGCGCGGCCCGCCGCCCCGTATGCCCCGTCGTGCCGCCCCCGCACCCCGGGCAGCACGAAATGGCAGGCCAGGCAAAACACCTCGTTCGAGGGGCGGATCAGGGCGGGCTCGGGCGAGGCGTGGGGCGCGTGGCAGTTGAGGCAGGGCGTCGCCTCGTGCTCGAGCCCTCCCCCCGTCACCTCGTGGCACTCCAGGCACAAACTCGCCCTCCGGACCGCCAACCCCCACTGCCGGCCGGGCCCCTGCCGGTGGCACACCCGGCAGTCCTTCTCCAAGGCGGGGTGGACCGAGGAGGGCGGAGCAACTTCGGGTGCGTAGGTCACCGCGACGCGGGTGCCCCCCACCTCGACCCGGTTCTCCCCCGGACGCCAGGCCACCTCGACCCGGAACACCCCCTCCCCGGCCCAGGCGACCCGGACCCTCCCGTTCACCCGCACGGGGACCGACGAGGCGCCGGGGTCGGGCTCGTACCCGATCACGACCCCCTCGCGGGTCGCCGTGACGAACCCGTCCGGCGGAAACACCACGACCGGCGCCCCCGCGGCGACCGCGGCCCATCCCAAGCCCAACAGCCCCAGCGCAACCGCCCTCCCCATGCTGACCCTCCCCGCGCGTCCGCCGGCTTGACGTCTGCCGCGGCGGTTGTAGGGTTCACCCCCTTCGTTGCCCCGTGATCCCGTTTCGAACAAGGAGATGTGCCATGAGCATCGACACCGTGCAAGAGGCCCTGCGGTCCCTGATCCCGCTGGCCACCACCTACGGCCTCCAGGCCCTGGGGGCGATCGTCATCCTGATCGTGGGAAAGATCGCGGCGGGCGTTATCGAAAGCCTGGCCGAACGGGGCCTCACCCGCGCCAAGGTGGACAAGGCCCTCGTGGGGTTCCTGGGCAGCCTCGTGCGCTACGGGGTGCTCACCTTCGCGGTGATCGCCGCCCTCGCCAACTTCGGCATCCAGACCACGTCGTTCGTCACCGTGCTGGGCGCCGCCGGCCTGGCCGTGGGCCTGGCCCTGCAGGGGAGCCTTTCGAACTTCGCGGCCGGGGTGCTGATTCTGCTCTTCCGCCCCTTCGGCCTGGGGGATTTCGTGGAGGCCGGCGGGGTGACCGGAGCGGTCCAGCACATCGGCATCCTGACCACGGTGCTCACGAGCCCCGACAACAAGAAGATCATCGTCCCCAACAGCCAGATCATGGGCGGCACGATCGTGAACTACTCGGCCAACGACACCCGCCGCGTGGACCTCACGGTCGGCGTGGGGTACGGGGACGACCTGGGCAAGGCCAAGGCCGTTCTGGAGAAGATCGTGCGGGACCACCCGAAGGTCCTTCCGGACCCGGCCCCGGTGATCGAGGTGGCCGAACTCGGGGACTCGTCGGTGAACTTCGTGGTCCGGCCCTGGGTCAAGACCCCGGACTACTGGGAGGTCTATTTCGATCTCAACCGCACGATCAAGGAGACCTTCGACCGGGAAGGCATCTCGATCCCGTTCCCCCAGCGGGACGTGCATCTCTACAACGAGAACGCGGGCTAGCCCGGACGAACGAACGTGCCCGCCGCCCGCTCTGCGGGGCGGCGGGCACCCGGCCGGTGCGGAATCAGCTCCCGCCGTACTGGGCCCGGAGGGTCTTCTTGTCGATCTTGCCGACGCTCGTTTTCGCGATGGCCTCCACGAACTCCACCCGCTCGGGCACGGCGTAGCGGGAGATGATGCCCTTCTCGGCGTACCCCTGGAGAAACGCGCGGATCTCGTCGGCCGTGAGTTTGCCCTCGAACCCGGGCTTCGGCACCACCAGGGCCATGGGCCGCTCGCCCCATTTGGGGTCGGGCACCCCGATCACGGCACATTCACTCACGCCCTCGACCTTGGAGATCAGGTCCTCGATGTCCAGCGACGAGATCCACTCCCCGCCCGACTTGATCACGTCCTTGATCCGGTCGGTGATCTTCACGTAGCCGTCGGGCCCCTGCACCGCCACGTCGCCGGTGTGCAGGTATCCGCCCCGCCAGAGGTTCTCGGAGTTGGCCGGGTCCTTGAGATACCCCTGGGTGAGCCACGGCGCCCGGACCGCGATCTCGCCCGAGCTCTTCCCGTCCCGGGGCAGGGGGTTCATCTCCTCGTCCACGATTTTGAGGTCCACGAGCGGGATCGGCCGGCCGGTTTTGCACCGGATCGCCGCCTGCTTCTCGGGCGGCAGCGACAGGGCCTCGGTGTCCAGGTGCGCGAGGGTGAGCACGGGGCAGGTCTCGCTCATCCCGTAGCCCGTGTAGATGTCGATGCCCCGGGCCAGCGCGGCCTGGCAGAGCCCCTGGGGCAGGGCCGATCCGCCGATGATCACCTTCCAGCCCGAGAGGTCCACCTCCTGGGCCGCCGGGCTGGAGAGCAGCATGTGGAGGATCGTGGGCACGCAGTGGCTGAAGGTCACCCCCTCGTCCCGGATGAGCTTCAGGAGCACATCGGGGGCGTACCGTCCGGGATAGACCTGCTTCACCCCCAAAAGCAGCGCCACGTAGGGAATGCCCCAGGCGTGCACGTGGAACATGGGGGTGATGGGCATGTACACGTCGTCCCGGTGGAACCGGCCCTGGGCGCCGGGCATCGCGAGCGCCGCCGTCACGGCCAGGGTGTGGAGCACGAGCTGGCGGTGGCTGAAATAGACGCCCTTGGGGAGCCCCGTGGTGCCCGTGGTGTAAAAGGTCGTCGCCCGGGTGTTCTCGTCGAGGTCGGGAAACGCGTAGCCCGGATCGGCCGCGGCCACCATCTCCTCGTACTCCGCCTCGAAGGGCACCGAGCTTTCGGGCCGGGACCCGTCGTCGGAGAGGAGCACGAACTTCACGGGCCGCTCGATGCGGTCGCGGATCGCCTCCACGACCGGCACGAAGTCGGTGTGCACCAGGATCACGTCGTCCTCGGCGTGGTTGATGGTGTAGAGGATCTGCTCGGGGGAGAGCCGTACGTTCACGGTGTGGAGCACGGCCCCCATCATGGGCACGGCGTAGAAGCACTCGAGATACCGGTGGGAGTCCCAGTCCATCACGGCCACGGTGTCCCCGGGCTTCACACCGAGGCCGGCCAGGGCCGAGGCGAGCCGCCCCACCCGCTCCCGGAGCTCCCGGTAGGTCATCCGCTTCCGGTCCCGGTACACGATCTCCTGGTCGGGGGTCGACGCCAACGGGGAGTGCCACAGCTGCTTGATCAACAGCGGGTAGCCGTAGGCCGAGGGGGTGCGGGGGATGGTCAGGTCGTTCACGGGACTACCTCCTTGAAAATGGGGGAACCAAAAATCGCCCCACGAGGGGGCCGATCGAGCCACGGTATCGTGAATGAGTCCTCATTCATACAAATGATACGGCTGAGCCTCCGCCGCCCAGCCGCCTAGCCGCCTCGTCACCAACGCCACCGCGTGGGCCGAGATCCCCTCCCCCCGCCCCTCGAACCCGAGCCCCTCGGTCGTGGTGGCCTTCACCGTGACGGAACCCGGGGGAAGCCCCAGGGCCCCGGAGAGGTTCGCCTCCATCCGGGCCACGTGGGCCGCCACCTTGGGCCGCTGGGCCACGAGGGTGGCGTCCACCCGGAGCACCCGGTACCCGGCCTGGGCCGCGAGTTCCCCGATCCGCCCGAGGAGGTCGAGGCTCGGCGCGTCTTTCCACCTCGGATCGGAGTCGGGGAAGTGGCGGCCCAGGTCTCCCAGGCCGCAGGCCCCCAGCACCGCGTCCCCCACGGCGTGGGCCAGCACGTCGGCGTCGGAGTGGCCGAGGAGCCCCCGGTCGTACGGGATCTCGACCCCCCCCAGCACGAGGCGCCGGCCCTCCACGAGGCGGTGAACGTCGTAGCCGTGCCCCACGGCCGTGGGCACGGCCGGGGCAAGGAGGGCTTCGGCCATCCCGAGGTCCTCCGGGAAGGTGATTTTGAGGTTTCGGGGGTCCCCCTCCACGAGGCGCGGCCTTCGGCCGAGGGCCTCCACGGCCCCCGCCTCGTCCGTGGGGGGTAGGCCCCGGGTCAGGGCCTGTGTGAGCGCGTCGAACAAAAGCTGGAGGGGAAACACCTGGGGGGTCTGGGCCCGCCACAGGCCCGCCCGGGGCACCGTGGCCTCGACCCGACCGTCGTCATCGGCCCGCTTCAGGGTGTCGGCAACGGGAACGGCCAGGAGGGCGCCGTCCGGCCGGGCGGCCTCGGCCAGCCGGTCGAACCGGCCGGTCGGCGGAAACGGCCGGGCCCCGTCGTGCACGAACACGAGATCGTCCGGGGCCGCCCCCCGGTCCCGAACCCCCCGGAGGCCCGCGAGCACGCTCTCGCCCCGCTCGGCCCCGCCCGGCACCACGTCGACCGGCATCTCGACGCCGGCCGTCCGGGCGATCTGCCGGGTTTCGTCGAGGGCGTCGGCCGGCGCGGCCACGCACAGGGCCGCGAACCGAGGCCAGCCAGCCAGGGCCCGCAGGGTGTGCGCGAGCACCGGTTCCCCCGCGAGCGGCAGGAACTGCTTGGGCACCCCCGCCCCCATCCGGCGGCCCGCCCCCCCGGCCGCCACCACCCCCCAGCACCTCACGCCCGGCGTCTCCAGACCCGCCGGCGCTTTCCGGATTCCGCCTCGGGCTCGGCCCCCTCGGGCCGGGCGAAAATCATCCGGCCGGCCGAGGTTTGGAGCACCGACGTCACCACGGCCTTCACCGGCTGGCCGATCAAGCTCTGGCCCTGCTCCACGACCACCATGGTGCCGTCCTCCAGGTACCCCACCCCCTGGCCGGGCTCCTTGCCCTCCTTCTGGAGGGTCACCTGCACCGACTCACCGGGGAGCACAACGGGCCGAAGCGCGTTGGCGAGCTCGTTGATGTTGAGCACCCGCACCCCCTGGAGCTCGGCGACCTTCGAGAGGTTGAAATCGTTGGTGATCAGGGTGGCGCCCGAGGTCTTGGCCAGCGACACGAGCTTTGCGTCCACCTCCTTCACCTTGGGAAAGTCCTGGTCGGTGATCCGGACCTCGACGCCCTCCATGGCCTGGAGCCGCTCGAGCACGCTCAGCCCCCGGCGGCCCCGGGCGCGTTTCAGGGGATCGGTGGAGTCGGCGATGCCCTGGAGCTCGTTCAGGATGAACTGGGGCACCACCAAGGGGCCGCCGATGAACCCCAGGTCCACCATGTCGGCCACCCGGCCGTCGATGATGGCCGAGGTGTCGAGGATCTTGGGCGCGATGCTGGCGGCCACCCCGGGTTTCCCCGGGGCCACCCGGAATGCCCTCACGCCCCGGGCCCCGGCCGCGCCCGCGAGATAAAGGAGGCACCCGCCCAGCGGCAGGAGGATCAGGGGATCGTTGACTCCCAGGCCGGCCCGCATGGCCGCCAGGGCCAGGAGCCCCACCAGCACCCCGACCCCGCCGCCGAACACCACGAGCGAGGGGGCCTGACGGACCCATCGCTCGGCGGCCCAGCACCCGAGGAACAGGAGCAGCCCGCCGGCCGCCCCGATCCAGCGGGCCATCTCGCCCGGAAGGAAACCGGGGCCCGCGAAGGCCCCGGCCGTTAGGCAGATCCCGAGAAGGATCGCCCGCACCCAGAACAGCGCCACCCGCTAGACCTCCGTTTTCGTCGCCACGTCCGAGAAGGCCGACAGGATCCGCGCCTGGGCCCGGTTGGGCGGCTCACCGCTCGCCACCGCGATCTCCTGGGCCAGGAGCTCCATGGCCGTGTTGAGCATACGTTTTTCCCCGTACGACAGGCTCTTCCCGGCCCGCAGCAGGTAGAGGTCCCGGAGGACCTTCGCGATCTCCAGGGCCGAACCCGTGCGGATCTTCTCGCTGTAGGCCCGGAACCGGCGGTTCCAGGTCTGGCCGTCGCTCACCCGGCCCCGCTGGCGGAGCACGTGGAACACCTGGTCGATCTCCTCCCCGCCCATCACCTGCCGCAGCCCGACCTCCTCGCTCTTGGAGACGGGCACGATGATGGTCATCCCTTTGTCGAGGATCCGCAGGACGTATACGTCCATCTTCGTCCCCATCATCTCGCGGGACTCGATGGCCACCACCTCCCCCACCCCGTGCCCCGGGTACACCACCTTGTCGCCGATCTGGTACATCACCCGTCTCCTTCCGCGGCCCATCCGGCCGCAACCCCGCGATGAGAGCCCGTTCCCCTGTCCGTTTCGGTGTCACTTCCCGCTGGCACGCTGGAAAGCTGGGGGGCTGGAAGGCCGAGCCCATTCGGAGTCCAGCGTCTTCCCTTGTCCCACCCCCTGGGCGCCGCGCCCCGGGGGCCTTCGACGCCTCCGGGCGCCCCGGTTGGCGCCCCGGCGGCCCGTGTATTACCCTTCGCGGCCGAGCCGTTCTTCCCGGGTTCCCGCAAAGGAGCGTGCCATGGCGTCCGACGTCTATTTCTGCGGCCTGCGAACCAGCCACCGCCGCACCCTGTTCCACAAGATCGACGATCTCCTGGAACGGGCCGGCCTCGCCCAATGTGTCGGCAAGGGCGATCTCGTGGCCGTGAAGCTTCACTTCGGGGAACGGGGAAACGCCTCGTTCCTGCGGCCCGTGTTCGTGCGGCGCGTGGTGGACCGGATCCGGGGCCTGGGCGCCAAGCCGTTCCTCACCGACACGAACACGCTGTACCGGGGGAGCCGCACCGAGGCGGTTAGCCACCTCGAAACGGCCATCCTCCACGGGTTCACCTACGCTACGGTGGGCGCGCCGGTCATCATCGCCGGCGGCCTGAGGGGCAACACCGGGGTCCGGGTGCCGGTGCCCGGGGTCCATTTCCGGGAGGCCTCGATCGCCGCCGAGATCGCCCACGCCGACGCCCTGGTGGTGCTGAGCCACTTCAAGGGCCACGACGTGGCCGGGTTCGGCGGCGCGGTGAAAAACCTCGGCATGGGGTGCGCCACCCGCGAGGGCAAGATGGCCCAGCACTCCGGGGTGTCCCCCAAGGTCAAGGCCAAACGGTGCGTGGCCTGCGGCGAGTGCGCCCGGTGGTGCGCCCACGGGGCCATCGCCGTGGGGGAGAAGGCCTCCATCGACCCCGACCGGTGCGTGGGGTGCGGGGAGTGCATCCTCACCTGCCCCACCGGCGCGATCCAGATCCGCTGGACCGAGGGCCCCCAATCCATGCAGGAGAAAATGGCCGAGTACGCCTGCGCCGCCCTCCACGGCAAGCGCGACCGCGCCGTGTTCCTGAACTTCGTCGCCCAGGTCAGCCCGGCCTGCGACTGCCATGCCCACAACGACGCGCCCATCGTGGCCGACGTGGGGCTCGCGTCGGGCCGCGACCCCGTGGCCCTCGACCAGGCCTGCGTGGACCTCGTGAACGCCTGCCCGGGCCGGCCCGACTCGGCCCTCAAGGCCCATCACGAACCCGGCGGCGACAAGTTCCGGGGGGTCTACCCCGAGATCGACTGGTCGGTGCAGCTCGTCCACGCCGAGCGGATCGGCCTGGGGTCCCGGAGCTACACGCTCACCCAGCTCGACGAGTAAACCGGCGCGGGAGCCCGGCCCTCGGCCCCGTGGAGCGAGCGGATCCGCCCGGTGCGCCCGGCCCACAGGGTCCAGGCCATGGCGAACGCCAGGACCGCGACGAGGATCCAGAGCCAGAGGGTGGGGCGCACGGTCAGCCTCCTGGGCGGGAAGGAATCCTTTATACCACATCCGCCGCGGAACCGGAAAGGCGCTCGGCCGCTTCATCAAACGCCGTTCCCCTTTTTTCCCAGGCATAGCGACCGAACGAAACGCGCAACCGCCCGGGATCCAAGAGCTTTTCTCTACCGGTGCACAACGACCGGATCCGGGCGGCAAGATCGTCGGGGTCGCCATACAAACAGGCGGCGTGGAGCTCGGCCGGCACCACCTCGGGATAGGCGAGCCGGGCCGGCACGAGGGGATGGGCCCCGGCGTAGGCGGCCTCCACCACGCTCAGGCCGAAGTTCTCCTGCCGGGCGGTGCTCACGACGACGTGGCACCGGGCGAGAAGCCGGCCGTAGGCCTTCCGGTCGGGCACGTAGCCCCAGTGGACCACCCGGGATCCCAGCCGGGCCCTCGCCTCCTCGAACACGGGTGGGGCCCTCCCGAACCGCTCCCCGGCCACGGCCACCCGGAAGGGCACCCCCTCGTCGGCAAGCCGCAGGAGAACACCCAAGAAGAGTTCCGGATCCTTGTCGTGCTCCCACCGGTGGTTCCACAGGATCACGGGGGGCCCCTCCCGCGGCCCGGGCTCGGGAATGTCGGCCACCTCCACCCCGGGCCAGAGCACCCCGGAGCGGGCCGCGATCTCGGCCACCGCCCACCGGGGTCGGGCGTCGGGCATGCGGCCGAGAAGCCGGTCGAGCCCCTCCAGGAACGCGTCGCGTTGGAACGCGGAGTTGAAAAACACCCGGTCCGCCGCCAATGCGCTCGTCAGGTTCGTGAACGCGTACTGGAGGTCCCGTTCTGCCGGCGGCTCCCCGGGCCGCGTCGGGTACGCCACCTGGTTTTCGTGAAAGTAGAGGGCCGCGGGCACCCGCCGGGGCAGCAGCGCCCTGAGGTGGGCCAGGTCCAGAAGGCTCGTGGCCCACAGGAGGTCGAACCGCCCGATCCGGCCGGCGAGGACCCGGGCCAGGTGCACCGCCGCCCCCCGCATGCGCCACTTCCAGAACCGGGCCGGCAGGGTCACGAGTTCGATCTCGTGGCGGCTGTGCCGGGCCCACCCCTCGGCCACCGCCCGGTGGCTCCCCCCAAAAAACGGCTCCACCAGCGCGATCCGAAGGCGCCGGCCTCCCGGCCCGAACGTCGTATGATTCATTTCGCCGCCCTTTCCCACCCCGGCCCCAGCCGCCCGGCCCCGGCCGCCGCCCTCCCGAAGACCGAGCCACTTCTCGTTTTCTGCCAGGAGGTTACAAAAAGCCCCACCCGCCCCTCTAGACTTTTCGACAAAACCGGGTTTACTTGGCTTGACATTGAACCCTCATTCACCGTAGCATCCGCACCCCGAATGAACGCTCATTCAGGAGAACACCCATGACCCTACCCCAGATGATCCGCGACCGCCACAACCGTTGGTCCAAGAACCGGGGCTTCCTGGTGAAGCGAGGCGGGGCCTACCAGGACGTGACCTGGGGCGAGTACTACGACCTCGCCTGCCGGGTCGCCCGGGCCCTGGTGGGGCGGGGCATCGAGGTGGGCGACCGGGTGGCGATCCTGAGCCACACCCGGTTCGAATGGGCCGTGGCCGACACGGCCATCCTCACCGCGGCCGGGATCACGGTACCCCTGTATCCCTCCCTCACCCGCCCCGAGGTGAAACACCTCCTGGAACGGAGCGGTGCCCGGATCCTGTTCGTGTCGGACGAGGACCAGGTCCAAAAATGTCTGCCGCTCCTCGACGCGGTGGAGGGACTGGAGCTCCTCGTGGCGTTCGAGGCCGACGCCCTCCGGGGCGTCGGCCGGCCGGACGTGCTGCCCCTCGAGGCCCTCGCGGCCGAGGCCGATCGCACCGACGCCGCGGTGCTCGAGGAGCGGCTGGCCGCCCGGCAGCCCGACGACGTGGCCACCATCATCTTCACCTCGGGCACCACGGGCGAACCCAAGGGCGTCATGCTCACCCACCGGAACATCCTCTCCAACTGCGAGGCCGCGATCGAGGAGTTCGACATCGGCCCGGGGGACGTGCACCTGGCCCACCTGCCCCTGGCCCACATCCTGGAGCGCATGGCCGGGTACTATCTCATGCTCTACACCGGCTGCACCATCGGCTACGCGGAGAGCATCCAGACCGTGGCCGACAACTTCGGCGAGGTGCGGCCTACGATTTCGGTCAGCGTGCCCCGGATTTTCGAGAAGGTGTACGCCGGGGTCCAGACCAAGGCCGCCGAGGCGCCGGCGCCGGTGCGGATGCTCACCTTCTGGGCCCTCAAGGTGGCCCGGGAGGCCGGGGAGGTCCTGGCCGAAAAGCGCCCCCTCACCGGCGGCCTCAAGCTCCGCCACGCCATTGCGGACCGGATCGTGTTCAAGAAGATCCGCGAGCGTCTCGGGGGGCGCCTGCGGTTCTTCATCTCGGGCGGGGCTCCCCTCGCCCCCGAGCTCGCCAAGGCGTTCCTCGCCATGGGGGTTCGGATCTTCGAGGGCTACGGCCTCACCGAGACGTCGCCCGTGATCACGGTGAACACCCCGCGCCGCTGGAAGATCGGCACCGTGGGGCGGCCCATCTCCAACGTGGACGTCAAGATCGCCGAGGACGGGGAGATCCTGGTCAAGGGACCCAACGTGTTCATCGGGTACTACCAGGACGAGGAGAAAACCCGGGAGGTGTTCACGCCCGACGGGTACTTCATGACCGGCGACATCGGCGAACTCGACGCGGAGGGGTTCCTCCGGATCACCGATCGCAAGAAGGACCTCATCGTGACGGCCGGGGGCAAGAACGTGGCGCCCCAGAAGGTCGAAAACGTCCTCAAGATGAGCAAGTACATCTCCGAGGTGATGCTCTACGGCGACAAGAAAAAATTCATCACGGCCCTGGTCGTTCCGGACTTCGAGTGGCTCAAACGCTACGCGGAACTCAAGGGCATCGCCTACTCCTCGATGACCGACCTCGTGAACCACCCCCAGGTCCAGGACTTCTACCACCGGCTGATCCAGGAAACCCAGCAGAAGGCCGAGCTCGCCTCCTACGAGTCGGTGAAGAAGTTCGTGCTCCTCGACCACGAGTTCGCGGCGAACCAGGGCGAGGTCACCCCCACCCTCAAGATGCGGCGAAAGGTGATCACCGAGCACTACAAGGACAAACTCGAAGCCCTGTACGAGGAGGATTGAGATGGGCGCCGCGCAGGAGAGACGGGCCGAGCGCGAACGCCAGATCCTCGAAGCCGCGATCCGGGCCTTCAGCCGCCACGGCTACCACCAGTGCACCGTGGCCCAGGTGGCCCGGGAGGCCGGGGTGGCCGACGGCACCATCTACATCTACTTCAAGGGCAAAGACGATCTCCTGGTGTGCGCCTTTCGCCACGTGCTCGAAACCATCCTCGAGGAACTCGACCGGGACCTCACCGACATCACCGACCCGCTGGAGCGGATCCGGTTCCTCGTGGAGCGCCACCTGGAGGTCATGGAGCGCGACCCGGAGCTCGCCGCGTTCCTCCAACTCCAGCTCCGCCAGCCCGACGCCTCGATCCGCCAGGCCATCGCCGAGCCGCTCCGGGCCTACGCCCGCAAGATCGAGCAGGTGGTGGACGAGGCCAAGGCCGCCGGCGCGGTCCGGACCGATCTCGCCACCCACGTGATCCGCCGCGTCCTGTTCGGTGCGGTGGACGAGACCGTCTCGGCCTGGGTTCTGAACCCCCGCCGGGGGCCGCTCAAACCCAAGGCGCAGGCCATCTGCGACATCGTATTCCACGGCATCCGCGCGCCCCGATCGGGGCAGTAACGTCCACGACGAACCCGTCGAAAGGAGGTAGTTGCCATGCCCCCCATCCGAAAGGCCGCCGTCCTAGGCGCCGGCGTCATGGGAAGCGCCATCGCGGCCCATCTCGCCAACGCCGGCATCCCCTGCCTGCTCCTGGACATCGTGCCCCGGGAGCTCACGGAAGACGAAAAGAAGAAGGGCCTCACCCTCGAAAGCCCCCAGGTCCGGAACCGCTTCGCCCAAAACGGGCTCCAAAACGCCCTGAAAGCGAGCCCCGCCGCGTTCGCCCACAAGAGCCTCGCCCGGCTCGTGACCCCGGGGAACTTCGAGGACGATCTCCCGAAGCTCGCCGAGGCGGACTGGGTGGTGGAGGCCGTGGTGGAGCGGCTCGACATCAAGGTGTCGCTCTTCCAGAAGGTGGCCGCCCACCTCAAGCCGGGCGCCCTTCTCACCACCAACACCTCGGGGCTTTCGGTCAACGCCATGGCCGAGGCCCTGCCCGAGGATCTGCGACCGCGGTTCTTCGGCACCCACTTCTTCAACCCGCCCCGGTACATGCACCTTCTGGAGCTCATCCCGGCGCGGGGGACCGATCCCGAGATCCTGCGGGAGTTCGCGGCGTTCGCGGAGAAGCGCTTGGGCAAGGGCGTCGTGTACGCCAAGGACACCCCCAACTTCATCGCGAACCGGATCGGGATCTTCTCCATGCTCTATACCCTGCGGGCCATGGAGAAGCACGGCCTCACCATCGAGCAGGTGGACGCCCTGACGGGCCCGGCCCTGGCCCGGCCCAAGTCGGCCACCTTCCGCACCGCCGACCTCGTGGGCCTCGACGTGCTCGCCCACGTGGCCCGCACCCAGTACGAGGGCGCTCCCGACGACGAGCGCCGCGAGGTGTTCCAACTCCCCGGCTGGGTCAACGCGATGATCGAAAAGGGCCTCCTCGGCCAGAAGGCCAAGGCCGGCTTCTACAAGCGGGTCAAGGAGAACGGGAAGAAGGAGACCCTGGTCATCGACCCGGCCACCCTGGAGTACCGGCCCAAGGGCAAGGCGGACTTCCCGGTGCTCGCCGAGACCAAGAACATCGAGGATCCCGCGGCCCGGGTGGCCCGGCTCGTGGCCGACAAGAGCCCGGCCGGGGCGTTCGTCTGGGACATCCTGGCCGAGACACTTCTCTACTGCGCCCGGCGGATTCCCGACGTGGCCGACGACATCGTCTCGATCGACCGGGCCCTGAAATGGGGGTTCGGCTGGGAGGTGGGCCCCTTCGAGATCTGGGACGCCCTGGGGGTGCCCAAGAGCGTGGAGCGCATGCAGGCCGATGGCCGCGACGTGCCCGAGGGCATCCTGGCCCTGGCCGAGTCGGAAACCCCGAGCTTTTACGTGCGCGAAGGGCTCGACGTCAAAATCTGGGATCCGGTGAAGAAAGCCCACGTGCCCCTGGAGGCCCGGCCCCGGGTGGTGGTGCTCGCCGACCTCAAGCGGATCGAGCGGGAGTGGTACCGCAATCCCGAGGCCAGCCTGATCGACCTCGGCGACGGCGTGGCCTGCCTCGAGTTCCACTCCAAGATGAACGCCATCGGCGGCGGCATCATGCAGGCAATCCACAAGGCCATGGCCGAGGCCGGCACCCGGTTCGACGCGCTGGTCATCGGGAACCAGGGCGAGAACTTCTCGGTGGGCGCGAACCTCATGATGCTCCTGTTCGAGGCCCTCGAGGGGAACCTGCCCGAGATCGACGCCATGGTCCGGGCGTTCCAGAACGCCACCATGGCCCTAAAGTACGCGCCGGTGCCCGTGGTGGCGGCCCCGTTCGGCCGGGTGCTCGGCGGCGGGGCCGAGGTGGTGCTCCACTCCCACCGGGTGCAAGCGAGCCTCGAGACCTACATGGGCCTCGTGGAGGTGGGCGTGGGGCTTCTGCCGGCCGGCGGCGGCACCAAAGAGCTGCTGCTGCGCTGGATGAGCCGCTACCCCGAAGGCACCGGCGCCGACCCCATGCCCTTCGTGCAGAAGGCCTTCGAGGCCATCGGCATGGCCAAGGTGAGCCTGAGCGCCCGGGAGGCCTTCGACCTCGGGTTCCTGCGCACCGGCGACCGGATCACCATGAACCGGGAGCACCTCATCCACGACGCCAAGAGGGCGGCGCTCGATCTCCTGGAGACCGGGTGGCAACCGCTGACCCGGCCCGAAACCGTGAAGGTCCTGGGCCGGGACGGGCTCGCCAACATCCGCTCCATGCTTCACAACATGAAGGTAGGCCGGCACATCACCGAATACGACGCGGTGGTGGGCGAGAAGGTGGGCTGGGTGCTCTGCGGCGGCGAGGTGGACAACGGTTCCGTGGTCACCGAGGACTACCTGCTGGACCTCGAGCGCCGGGGGTTTGTGGAGCTCTGCGCCCAGCGAAAGACCCTGGAGCGGATCCAGCACATCTTAAAGACCGGCAAGCCGCTGCGGAACTAGTCGAGGCGGGAAGGCGAGAACGCTGGAAAGCTGGGAGGCCGGAAGGCCTCTGACGGCTCCGGGCCGGAGTTCCCGTTTCCAGCCTCTGGGTTGCAACTTCCTCGTTTCGGATCTCTCGAAGGAGATGAACCATGCGTGAGGCAGTGATCGTTTCGAGCGTGCGCACGCCGGTGGGCAAGGCGTTCAAGGGCGCCCTGGCCACCGTGCGGCCCGACGACCTGGCGGCCGTGGCCATCAAGGGCGCCCTGGCCCGGGTACCCAACCTCGACCCGGCCGAGATCGACGACGTGATTCTGGGCTGCGCCTTCCCCGAGGCCGAGCAGGGCCTCAACGTGGCCCGGCTGGCCCTGCTCCTGGCCGGGCTTCCCGAGACCGTGCCCGGGCAGACCGTGAACCGGTTCTGCTCGTCGGGCCTCCAGACCATTGCCATGGCGGCCCAGGCCGTGATGACCGGCATGGCCGAGGTGGTGCTGGCCGGCGGGGTCGAGAGCATGACCCGGGTGCCCATGACCGGCAACAAGATCATGGTGAACCCGGATCTGGTGCAGAGCGTGCCCGACTCGTATCTCAACATGGGGCTCACGGCCGAGAACGTGGCCGAGCGGTTCGGCATCACCCGGGAGGACCAGGACGCCTTCGCGCTCTCGAGCCACCAGAAGGCCTTGGCGGCCCAGGCCGAGGGCCGGTTCGAGGAGGAGCTCGTGCCGGTGCCCGTGACCCGCTATAAGCCCGGCAAGAACGGAAAGCCGGTGGAGGAGTCCTTCACCCACACCAAGGACGAGGGCCCCCGGGCCGACACCTCGCTGGAAACCCTGGCGAAGCTCCGCCCGGCCTTTCGCGAGGGCGGAACGGTCACGGCCGGGAACGCGAGCCAGATGTCCGACGGCGCGGCCATCTCCGTGGTCATGAGCGCCGAGAAGGCCCAGGCCCTGGGCCTAGAGCCCCTGGCCCGGTTCGTGTCGTTCGGCGTGGGCGGGGTGGACCCGGCCGTCATGGGCATCGGGCCCGTGGTGGCGATCCCGAAGGCGCTCAAGATCGCGGGGCTCCAGCTCGCCGACATCGACCTCATCGAGCTCAACGAGGCCTTCGCGAGCCAGAGCCTCTACGTGATCCGGGAATTGGGGATCAACCCCGAGATCGTCAACGTGAACGGCGGCGCCATCGCCCTCGGCCACCCCCTGGGGTGCACCGGCGCCAAGCTCACGGCGACGCTCCTCCACGAGATGAAGCGCCGTAAGGCCCGGTACGGCATCGTAAGCATGTGCATCGGCGGCGGCATGGGCGCCGCAGGCGTTTTCGAAAACCTGCAACGGTAAGAGGGAGGAACCCACCATGAGCGAGACCTATGTGAAGGGCGGCAGCTTCCTCGTCCGGGAGACCACCCCCGACGAGGTGTTCACCCCCGAGGATTTCACCTCGGAGCAGCTCCAGTTCGCCAAGACGGCCCGGGACTTCATCGAGAACGAGGTCATCCCCCGCAACGACGAGATCGAGGAGAAAAAGCCCGGCGTCGTGCCTGAACTCATGCGCAAGGCCGGGGAGCTGGGACTCCTCATGGCCGACGTGCCCGAGGAGTACGGCGGGCTCGGGCTCGACAAGGCCTCGAGCGCGCTCATCACCGAGAACATGTCGGGACAGGGCTCGTTCTCCGTGGCCTACGGGGCCCACGTGGGCATCGGCACTCTGCCCATCGTGTACTACGGCACCGAGGAGCAAAAGAAAAAGTACCTTCCGGGCCTGGCCGACGGGACGACGATCGGCTGCTACTGCCTCACCGAGCCCACGGCCGGTTCCGACGCCCTGTCGATCCGCGCCAAGGCCGTGTTGAGCGAGGACGGCAAGCACTACATCCTCAACGGCACCAAGCAGTTCATCACCAACGGCGGATTCGCGCAGGTGTTCACCGTGTTCGCCAAAGTGGACGGCGAGCACTTCACCGGGTTCGTCCTGGACAAGGACACCCCAGGGCTCAAGATCGGCCCCGAAGAGCATAAAATGGGCATCCACGGGTCCTCCACCACCACGGTGATCCTCGAAGACGCCAAGGTGCCCGTGGAAAACGTGCTCGGCGAGGTCGGCAAGGGCCACAAGATCGCCTTCAACATTCTGAACATCGGCCGGTTCAAACTCGGGGCCGGCGCGGTGGGAAGCTCGAAGCGCGCCCTGGACCACGCCCTGGCCTACGCCCTCGAGCGCAAGCAGTTCGGCCGGCGACTCGCCGACTTTGGGGCGATCCGGGAGAAGCTCGCCGAGATGTACGCCCGCACCTACGCGGCCGAGTCGGTCGTGTACCGCACCGTGGGCCTGATCGACCAACTCCTGGCCCAGAGCGGAGGCGGCCACGGTGAGACCGCGCTCCAGGCCATCGAGGAATACAGCGTCGAGTGCGCCATGGTGAAGGTGTTCGGCTCCGAGGTGCTGGACTACGTGGTGGACGAGACGGTTCAGGTGTACGGCGGGTACGGCTACTGCGCCGAGTACCCGGCCGAGCGGTTTTACCGAGACAGCCGGATCAACCGGATCTTCGAGGGCACCAACGAGATCAACCGGCTCCTGGTGCCCGGCATGCTGCTACGCAAGGCCATGAAGGGCGAGGTGCCGCTCTTCCAGGCGGCCAAGGCCCTGCAGGAGGAGCTCATGGGCATCCCGAGCCTCGACATCGAGGCCGACCTCGAGCTCCTGGCCGCGGAGAGGAAGATCGCCGCCAATCTCAAGAAGATCTGCCTCTTCGTGGCTGGGGTGGCGGCCCAGAAATACGGGAAAGCCCTGGCCGAGCAGCAAAACGTGCTCCTGCGGCTCGCCGACCTCGCCATCCAGGCCTACGCGGCCGAGTCCACCGTGCTCCGGGCCCTCAAGGACGCCGCCAGGCGGGGCGAGGAGAAGGCGGCCCTGCCGATCGCCGCGGCCAAGATCGTGACCGAGGAGGCCGCGAGCATCGCCGAGGCCACGGCCCGCGAGGCCCTGGCCGCCATGGAGGAGGGCGACACCCTCATGACCATGCTGGCCGCCCTGCGGCGCCTCGTGCGGCGCACCCCGGCCAACACGGTGGCCGCCCGGGAGACCATCGCCGCGAAGCTGGTGGAGATGGAGCGGGTGGTCTGGTAAACGGGTTTCTCTCCCTGGGAGGGGCCGGCACCGACCCCGGCCCCTCCCCCTTTTTCGCTGGATTTTGCCCTCAAACATCGTTTACAAGGCACGAAGGCCCGTTCACCACTCTTACACAAAGGAGGGTCCCATGAGACGAACGGTCCGGTTCCTCACTCTGCCCTTGGCCGCGGCTCTCGTGCTCGCGGCCTGCGGCTCCCCCCCCGACGACAACGTGGCGGCGAAACCCGCGCCCACGCCGACCACCCCGGCCGGCACGGCCAAGGTCACGGCGGTCTACGACCCCACCCGCGAGATCATGCCGCTCCCCAACGACCTCGTGTGGCTCGCCGACGGGGACGAGGAGGTGGAGTTGGCCCTGGGCGCCGACGCAGCTCCCGAGCTCGTGCAACTCGCCCAGGTGATCGAGGCCATGGGGCTCAAAGGGCTTTCCCCTAACATGTTCCTGACGATCCCGGTGTCCGGGGCCGTGGACGAGTCCACCCTCGAGGTCCTCGTGTTCCGGCTCGACGCCCAGGAACTGCCCCGCACTACGGCGGCCTTCACCGTGGAAGAGGCGAACGGTGTGCTCAAGTTGATTCCCAAGAACCCGTTCGCGGCCGGCGGGTCCTACGCCGTGGCGGTCAAGATGGGACTCCTGGACGAAAACGGCTTTCCCGTGGAGCCCAGTCCGGTGATGAACGCCCTCAAGAGCAAGACCTCCCTGGAGGGCACCGCCTTCGCGGCCCTGGAGGACCTGCGGGCCGCGTTCGACGCCCAGCTCTTTCCGGCCCTCCAGGCGAACTTCGGGTGGGACCGCTCCGACGTCTTGCTCCTGTGGACCTTCCACACGGCGGACGCCACCCTGACCCTGGCGGATGAAGACTCGATCATGGCGGCGTTGGGTGCGGGAAACCCCGACGCGCTGAAACTCCCCTACGACGAGTTCGAGGACACCGTGGCCTTGTTTAGGGGTGCCTCGGCCCAATGGCCTGCCCCGGCGAACGCCGTGGCGTGGCAGAACCCGGCGGACGGAAGCTACGGAGCCATCCCGATCCCGCTGCCCGTCGCCACCGTGTGGGATGGGGCGGGTCTCACCGGCGTCGTCCCGAACGACGCCCTCGAATCGGTGTACTTCGGTAAATTCTCATCCCCCCTCCTGAACACACTCCAGACCGAGGGAGGCCCCACGGGCACGGACGTGACCTTCGTCCTTCTCACCCCGGATCCTGACGCCTGCGGGACCGGCCCGTACACCGCTGTGCTCTTCCAGCACGGGCTCGGCCGCACCAAGGAAGACGCGTTCGCCCTGGCCAACTCGCTCGCCGGCGCCTGCCTCGCCACCCTGGCCATCGACGCGCCGTTCCACGGTGACCGCGCCGTCGAGGGGCAGGAGTTCTTCACCGCCAACCTGCTCGCCGACCGGGCCAACGTGTACCAGGCCGCCATCGACCTCTGGGAGGCAATGGACGTGGTCGGCACGGTCGATCTCGACGGCGACGAGGCGCCCGACCTCACGAACCCCCGGTTCGTGGCCCACTCCCTTGGCTCCATCATCGGTTCGGTGTTTCTGAACGCCGACACCCGCCCGGAGAAGATCGTTCTTTCGAGCCCGTCGGCCGTCCTGGCCAACGTCCTCGACGATTCGGCCCTGCCCCAGCTTCAGGACCTCGTGGGAAGCCTCGGGTTCACCAAGGGCACCACGGAGTACTACGTGTTCCTGAACATCGTCCAATGGCTCATGGACCCTGTGGACGGCGCCTACATGGGGATCGGCGAGAACGGCACCGACAAACTCCTGGCCCTGTTCGCTTACGGGGACCCGGTTGTCACGTACGTGGCGAGCAAGGTGTTCCTGAGCGAGATCGGGATCAACGAGGGAGACGTTTTCGAGGTTGACCCTGACGCGATCGATCCCGTGGCAATCATGGGGGGCGACTTCACCACGGTTCCCACGCCCGTAGCCGGCGCCTTCCAGTACGGACTGCCCGGAAAGCCGGTCGTGCACAGCTTCCTCCTGAGCCCGGCTACCATCGACTCCGAAACCGGCGAACGGATTCCATACTACCCCGAGGGCGTGTACGACGATGCCCTCCAGGCGGCCGCGACCGCGGGGGCCCAAGCCCAGACCGCGTTGTTCCTGGCCCCGTCAGCCGGCGACTAAGAACCTAGAACGAGTGATCTTCCCTTTTTCCAGGAGGTTGAGCGATGAGACGCAGTTGGACGTGCTGGATTGCCGGGCTGGCGATCGTGGGACTCTCGGCCCCCGCCTTCCCGGCCGGGTTCCACATCCGGGAGCAAGGGGCCAAGGCCATGGGCATGGCCAACGCCTTCGTGGCCCAGGCCGACGACGCTTCCGCCCTCTTCTTCAACCCGGCGGGTCTTGCGTTCCAGAACGGAAGTCAGGCGAGTCTTGGCGTTACGATCATTCAGGTCCCGGAGACCGAGTTCGAGGGGAAAACCTGGCTCGGCGACCCCAACGTGGCGAGTTCCGAGTTTTCGGGCAAACAGAGCGCACGGCCCGACATCTTCTTCCCCCCAAACCTCTACCTGACCCACTCCCTCAAGTCGTCCCCGGTGGCCTTCGGTATCGCCGTCAACTCGCTGTTCCCGCTCGCGAAACGCTGGGATACCACGAGCCCGTTCCGAGACGATGTGAAGGAGGTGGCAATCAAACCGATCAACATCAACCCCACCGTGGCGTTCCGGTGGAAGAACCTAGGCCTCGCCTTCGGAGTGGACTACACCTACGGCAGCCTGTGGCTCGAAAACAGCCCCTACACGACGGTGTACGACGGGGCCGGAAACCCGGTGAACCTCAATGTCGGCGACCTAGAGGTCGAGGGCATGGGGGACGGGTGGGGGTTCAACTTCGGGCTCCTTTGGAAGCCGGTGGAACAGTGGTCGTTCGGGATTTCCTATCGTAGCCGGATCAAGCTCGAGGTGGACGACGGCGACGCCGACCTCATGGTGAGTCAAAAGGCCCAGGAGGTTCTGGGCCTTCCCAGCCACGTGAACACCGACGGAAGCACCGACCTTACGCTGCCCGACGCCTGGAGCTTCGCCGTGGCGTGGCGTCCCACCAAGCGGCTCACGCTCGAATTCGACGTGGACCGGTTCGGGTGGAGCTCTTACGACGAACTCACCCTCGACTTCGAAGACGAGGCCGTGCTCCACGACGAGACCCTGCCCAAGGACTGGGAGAACACCTGGACCTTCCGGTTCGGGGCCCAGTACGCCGTGACGGCGAACCTGGACGTGCGGGCGGGGTACGCCTACGACAACACCCCGGTACCCGATGACACCCTGGGCCCCGATCTTCCCGACTCCGACCGGCACAACGTGACCTTGGGGCTTGGGTGGCACAACGAACACGGGGCGCTCGACCTCGCCTACATGGCCGTGCTGTTCAAGGACCGGAGCGTCTCCAACCACATCCAGGACGGCGAATACAAAAGCGAGGCCCATCTCTTCGCCGCCAACGTGAGCTTCTGGTTCTGAGGAAGCCCCTAAACCACAAACGAAACCGCCCGCCCCGGACGCGCCGGGGCGGGCGGTTTCGTTTGGCGGGCGGCCGTACCGTCGTCCGGCCGGCCCTCACTCCCCCGATGCCAGGGCCTTGTCCAGGGGCGGCGGCCCGACCGGTTCCCCCGCTCCCCCTCGGTGCCCGCGGGCCGGACGGCCGAGAAGGAAGCGGGCCACCCGGGCCGCGTCGTCCACCACCAGGTACAGGGCGGGCACGAGGAACAGGGTCACCGTGGTGGACACGGCCACGCCGAAGGCGAGGCTCACGGCCATGGGAATGAGGAACTGGGCCTGGACGCTTCGCTCGGCGATCATGGGCACCAGGCCGAAAAAGGTGGTGAGGGTGGTCAGGAGCACCGGCCGGAACCGCCGCACCCCGGCCTCCACGGCGGCCCGCGCGGGCGGGGTTCCCGCGGCCCGGGCCCGGTTCGTGTAGTCGATGAGCACCAGGGCGTCGTTCACCACCACGCCGGCCGCGGCCACGATCCCGAACATCGACAGGAGCGTGAGCGGCATCCCCAGGAGCACGTGGCCCCACACCGCGCCCACGATGCCGAAGGGGATCGCGGTCATGACGATCAGGGGCTGGACGTAGGACCGGAACGGGATGGCGAGCAGGGTGTAGATGGCCAGGAGCGCCACGGCGAACCCCTTCCACAGGCTCCCCAGGGATTCCCGCCGGTCCTTCTCCTGGCCCTCGAAGCTGTAGGCGAGCCCCGGGTAGTCCGAGAGGATGCCCGGAAGGTGCCGGGCGGCGAGATCCGAGAGCACCTCCTGGGCGTTCGTCACGTCCTCGTCCACGTCGGCCAGCACGTTGATGACCCGCTTTCGCTCCTCGCGGCCGATGGTGGCGTAGCCCCGGGTCAGCACCACCTCGGCCACCTCGGAGAACGGCACGGCCGCCCCGCCGGGGGCCCGCACCCACATGGACTCGATGTTCCCCAGGCTCCGGCGCTCGGCCTCGGGGTAGCGCACCATGACCTTGACCTCGTCCCGGCCCCGCTGGACCCGGAGGGCCTCCTCGCCCCTGAGGGCCGCCCGCACCTGCCGGGCGAGGTCGTTCAGGGTGAGCCCCAGGAGCCGGGCCTCGGGCTTCAAGCGAAGCCGCATCTCGAGCTTCCCCTCCTGGAACGAGTCGCGGATGTCGGTAACCCCCGGGTAGGCGGAAAGGGCGTCTTTGACCCGGGCGGCCGCGGCCTCCAGGGTGTCGAACCGGTCGGCCGAAAGGCGCACCACGATGGGCTCGCCCGAGGAGAAGAGGCTCGAGGCGAAGGTGAGGGATTCGGCGCCCGGAATCGAGCCGGTGAGTTCCCGCCACCGGGCCGCCACCTTGGCCGAGGGGGTGTCGCGCTCCTCTGAGGGCAGGAGCTGGAGCCGCACCGTGGCGAGGTGGGAACCGCTCGCCCCCCCGCCCTGGGGCCCCGCCCCGCCCGCGCTCTGGCCCACCAGGGTGTAGACGTGGGTCACGAGGGGCCGGCCCCCCTCGGTCATCTCGTCCCGGAGCCGCCGGGCCGCTTCCTCGATCCGGGCCACGGCGGCCGCGGTCTCGGCAAGCGAGGTGCCCTGGGGCATGACGAGGCTGGCGGTGACCCGGTCGGACTCCACCTTGGGGAAGAACACGAACTTGATCCGGCCGCCCGCGATCCACCCCAGGGTCACGAGGAACACGGCGGCGAACAGGGCCACGGTGAGGTACCGCCACGCCAAGGCCCGCCGGAGCACCCAGGCGTAGGGGCCGTTCACGAAGGCGGAAAGCCCCCGGCCGAAGAGCCGCCGGAACCGCTCCAGGGGCCCGGCCTTCGCCCGCGGGGGCGGCACCGAGGAGAGGTGCGCCGGCAGGATGAAGAGGGCCTCCAGGAGCGAGATCGCAAACGCCGCGATCACCACGATGGGAATGACCCGCATGAACTTCCCCATGGTGCCCTCGACGAAAAGAAGGGGCACGAAGGCGGCGATCGTCGTGAGCACCGAGAAGGTCACGGGCACGGCCATCTCCCGGGCGCCCCGCACGGCCGCCTCGGGGCCGGTCTTCCCCTCCTCCAGGTGGTGGTACACCCCCTCCCCCACCACGATGGCGTCGTCCACCACGATCCCGAGCGCCAGGATGAACGCAAAGAGCGAGATCATGTTGATGGTGACGTCCAGGTGGGGCAGGAGCGCCAGGGCGCCCAGAAACGCGACCGGGATCCCCATGGTGACCCAGAAGGCGAGCCGGGGGGCGAGGAAGAGAAGGAGGCTGCCGAACACGAGAAGGAGCCCGAGCCGGGCGTTTCGAAGGAGCAGGTCCCGCCGGGCCTTCAGGATGTCGGTGCGGTCGCGCCACACGGCCAGGCTCACCCCGGCCGGCAGATCGGCCGCGTGCTCGGCCACGTAGCGCTTCACGGTCTCGGCCACGTCGATGGCGTCCTGCTCGCCGGTGCGGTAGATCTCGAGGAGGGCCGCGGGCTTTCCGTCGAACCGGGTGATCCGCTCGGCGTCCTCGTCGAACCCGTCGCGGATCCGGGCGATCTCCCCCAGGGTCACCCGGGTGCCGTCGGGCCGGGCGACGACCATCACGTCCTCGAACTCCCGGCCCGTGTAGCGCTGGCCCTTGGTGCGGACCAGGATCTCGCCTCCCCGGGTCCGGAGCGTCCCGGCGGGGAGATCCAGGCTCGAGCGCCGCACGGCGTCGGCCACCTGGGAGAGCGTGATGCCGTAGCGGCGCAGGGTGGCCTCGGGCACCTCGACGGAGATCTCGTAGTCCCGGGTGCCGAGCACCTCCACCTGGGAGATGTTCGGCAGGGCCGTGAGATCGTCGCGCACCCGCTCGGCCAGGACCTTCAGGGTGCGCTCGGGCACCTCGCCGTAGATCACGAGATCCACCACCTGGCGCCGCCGGGTGACCTCGGTCACCACGGGCTCCTCGGCGTCTTCGGGGAAGGTGGTGATCCGGTCCACCTCGCTTTCCACGTCCCGGAGCACCCGGAAGCTGTCGGCCCCCCGCTCGAGTTCCAGGGTCACCGTGCCCACGCCCTCGGCGGCCCGGGAGGTGATGCTCTTCACCCCCTCCACCGAGGCCACCCGCTCCTCGATCCGGGTGCAGATGGCCTCCTCCACCTCCTCGGGGCTCGCCCCCGGGTAGGCCACCGTGATCGAGATGGCGTCGAGTTCGATGTCGGGGAACACCTCCTGCCGGATGGTGCCCAGGGTGAGGGCCCCGGCCGCGAGTACGAAGATCATGAGCAGGTTCGCGGCGACGTGGTTCTCCACGAACCAGGCGATGGGGCCTCGCTTGACGCCCGGGATCACGGCGCCGCCTCCGCCACCCGCACGGCCATGCCGTCGGCCGCGGCATCGACCCGGCTCACCACCACCCGGTCCCCGGCCTCGAGGCCCTTCGTCACGAGCACCCGGTCGGCCTCGACCCGGGCCACCTCCACCGGCCGGAACCGCAACCGCCCGTCCCCGTCCACGACCCACACCACCCCGCCCTCCCGCAGGGCCTCCCGGGGCAGGGGCACCACGCCCCGCAGGGGCTTCCCCTCGATCCGGGCGGTCACGAAGAGCCCCACCGGAAGCGGGGTCCGGCCGGGCCGGAAGGGGTCGGCCACCCGGGCCACCAGCCCCACGGTACGCGATGCCGCGTCCACCTCGGCCTCGGTGCGCACGATGCGGCCCTCCCACCGGCCGCGCCCGGCGCCGTAGGTCCCCTCCAGCACCACCCGGGGCCCGTTCTGGGGGTCGGGCCGGGCGAGCCAGCCCAGCTCCTCGGTGGCCACGGGGAGCACCACCTCCACGGCGTCGGTGGCGTAGAGCCGGGCCACGGCCCGGCCGGCCGTCACGTACTGCCCCGGATCCACGCTCTCCGAGCGCACCCGGGCCGCGAACGGGGCCCGGATCACGGTGCGTTCCAAGGCGAGCCGGGCCGCCTCCACCCGGGCCCGGGCCGCCTCCAGGTCGGCCCGGGCCTGGCGGAGCTGGGGTTCGCGGAACAGGAGCCCCCCATCCTCGGGCGGGGGCCGGTCGCCGTAGAGTTCTTGCCACTCCTCCCGGGCCGCGGCCGCCTCGGCCTCGGTCCGCTCGAGCTGCACCTTGGCCTGCTCCACCCCGGCCTCGGCCGTTCGGAGCTGGAGTTCGTAGTCCCGGGGGTCGATCCGCAGGAGCACCTCCCCCTCGGCCACGAACCCGCCCGTGACGAGGTTCGGCGACACCTCCACCACCTCGCCCCCCACCTGGGGCACCACGTCGATCTCGGCCGCCGGCCGCACCGTGCCGTGGGCCTCCACCTCGACCCGCACGTCCACCGGTTGCACGGCCGACACCCGCACCAGGGGTCCGAGATGGGGCCGCTCGCGCCGGGGCGGGGCCTTTCGGCTCTCCACCAGGGCCTTGAACCCCAGGAGCCCGCCGGCCAGCACGACCAGGGGCAGCACGGTCATCAGGACGAGCCGGAAAACCTTCCGGCCCCGGGACGTCTCGTTCATGGATCCCCTCTCTGCGTCGAGGCCTCGATCGGGTTCGCCGCAGGCTCGCCGGCCACCCGGTCCTCGTCCCCCCACGCACCCCCCAGGCTGAGCAGGAGGGACACGCGGGCGGAACAAAGCTGGTGCCGCGTCTCCACTTTCTCTAGTTCCGCAGCCAAAAGCGTTCTTCTAGCAACCAACGTGCGCGTCAGATCTTCCAATCCCCTCCGGTACCGGAGGGTCGCGGTCTCCACGGCCCGCTCGGCGTGGCGCCGGGATTCCTCGAGGGCCGCCAGGCGCTCCCGTTGCGCCGCCTCGACGGACAGGGCGTCCTCCACCTCCTGGAGCGCCGCGAGCACGGCCTGACCCCACGCGAGCCGGGCCTGCTCGGCCCGGGCCTCGGCCTCGGCCAGAGCCGCCTTCCGACTCCCCGCGTCGAAAAGCGGCTGGGCCAGGTTGGCGATCAGGGTCCAGAAGGTGTTCGTCCCCAGGGAGAGATCCCGAAGCACGTCGCTCGACCGCCCCCCCGAGGCCGTCAGGGCGAACCGCGGGTAGCGGTCGGCGTCCGCTGCGGCCGCCCGGGCCTGTCCGGCCAGCGCGCGGCGTTCGGCAGCCCGCAGATCGGGCCGACGCCACAGGAGGTCCGACGGAAGGCCGGCCGGCACGGGGGGCGGGGGCGGGGGAAGGGTTGGGGCCGAGTCTTCATATTCTGCAGATTGTGCGCCCATCAACACCATGAGACGGTGCGCTGCGACCTCGCGTTCCTGGCGGAGCAAGGCCAGGCGGGCCCGGTCGTCCTCCACGAGCTGGCGCCCCTGGTGCACGTCGGCCGCCGGCACGAGGCCCCTCCGGTACCGGGACTCCACCACGGCGAGGCGCTGGCGGTCGGCCTCCAGCATGCGCTCCACCACCGCGGTCTTCTCCCGCGCCGCGGCGAGATCGAGCCAGGCCCGCACCGCCTCGGCCACCACGAGGTGGTACGCCCGCTCGGCGTCGTCCCGGGCCGCCTCCAGGTCGAGGCGAGCGGCCTGCTCCAGGTTCGCCACGCGGCCCCACAGGTCGGCTTCCCAGGAGAGGGAGACGGTGAGGTCGTAGCTGTCGTTGACCCGGTCGCCCACCCGCACCTCTCCGGGCGTGCGGGTCCGCTGGGCCCCGAGCGATCCGGTGACCGTGGGCAACCGTGCCGCGCCGGCCCGCGCCGCAGCGGCCCGGGCCTCCCGCACCCGCGCCGCCGCCCTCCGGAGATCCAGGTTCCCCTCAACCACCCGCTCCACGAACCCGTCCAGGGCCGGATCGCCGAAGGTCCGCCACCATCGGTGGGCCAGCACCCGCCCGGCGGCCTCGGCCCGCACCCGGGAGAACGTGCGCGCCTCCAGGGGCACCGGCGGTTCGGGCCGGGTGAGTTCCGCCGGGCCGGCGCAGCCCGCGAGCGTCGCGGCCACCAGCAGCCCGCCCCACACCGCCCGGGGGCTCACGGTTCAACCCCCAGGCCCCGAAGGGTGAAACGGGTCACGTGATCGCAGATCCGGTCCACGGTTTCTCCGTCGTAGGCTCGGCCCAGCAGGTCCTCCAGAACCCGCCGGCCCCGCAGGAAGTGGATCACCTGGCCCATCAGGCTCGCCGCGGCCAGGAGGGCCCCCTCCTCCCCCAGCTCGGGCCGGGCCCGCAGAATCAGGTCCCGGAACGCCTCGTGGTTGGGCCGGAGGATCCGCTCCAGGAGCAACGGGTAGGCCGGCCCGGGGTCCCCCACCTCCCGCATCACCAGGAGCGGGAACCGGCCCCGGTCTCGGCGCTCCTCGTCCAGGATCCGCTCGATCCAGGCCCGAACGAAGTGGCCCACCACGGTCCGAAGGTCCTCCACCGGGTCCCGGCCCCGGGCCTGGGCCAGTGCGGCCTCGCGGACCCGGGCGAGCCGCTCGATCCGCTCCCGGAACAGTTCCAGATACAGGGGTTTCTTGCCCCCGAAGTGGTAATGCACCGCGGCCACGTTGGCCCCGGCGGCCCGGGTGATCTCCCGCACCGTGGCTCCCCGGTACCCTTTTTCCGCGAACACCCGCTCGGCCGCCTCGAGGAGCCGCGCCCGGGTGCCCGGTTCCGCCCGCTGGGTCACCATTCACCTCCGCATCGCCGGGTGGCCCGATCCTACCAAACGGGCGCCCCCGGGGCCCGTAAAGATGGGTAAAGACGGCTGGGACGTTAGGACGTTAGGACGTTAGGACGCTGGGACGTTGGGACGGCGGGACGCCCGGGCGCCCACACGCGCCTTCATGGACGCCGGGTTCATATGCGACCCCCGCCTTCTGGCCACCGCTCCTGGTGAGCGGACACCAGGTCCTGTCGATGAAACGGGAGCTTCAATCATTTGTTTGACGCCGTCAAGCCCTCGGGGGCCAGACTTGCGCCCGCGTCACAGGGAGGGGAAGATTGGGCCGCCCTGCCGCCTCGCGGCCTGGCCGCCCAGCCAAGAAGGACTTGCCCATGGACAGCGGATACCTGCTTCAGTGCGCGACCTGCGGTGCGGAGAACCACGTACCCCACGGCCAGACCCACGAACGCCGGCGGTGCCGGTGCGGGGCGTGGCTCATCCCCGGAAACTGTCTGCCCACCGACGTGGGGGCCGAGGACTGGGACCGGGAGGTCCTGGGCTCGACGGCCCCCGTGATCGTGGTGGTGTGGGGCGAGGCCTGCCCGGTGTGCGCCGAGTACGAGGTGAGCGTGTTCGACATGGCCGTGAACCTCTACGGCGTGGCCCGGGTGCTGCGCCTCGACATCGAGGCCCACCCCGAGGTGGCCGCCCGGTACGGCGTGGAGGGGGTGCCCACCGTGCTCCTGTTCCGAGACGGCGAACTCCTCGCCAAGCTCCCCGGCCCCCGGGGCGAACGGGGCCTGCGTGAGGCGTTGGGGGTGTGAGAGGGGGGCAACTTCCGCTGGGACGCTGGGAGGCTGGGATGCTAGGACGCGAAAATCCTTTTGGATCCCAGCGTCAACGGCTGTCCCAACCTGTGGGAGCGGCTTCCAAGCCGCGACAATAGCCTTTCGGGCCTTCGGCCCGGACGTTCCGTTCGCGCGGTGTGGGGTTCCGGTCGGTCGGGCTACCCCCCGGCCCCCACCACCCGCACCCGGCTTCGGCCCGTGCCGTCGGGGAGCACCTCGACCCGGGTTCCGATCCGCTCGGCCATGCCCGGCACGTGGGAGATCACCCCGATCCGCCGGCCCGAGGCCTGGAGGGCCTCGAGCACCTCGAGCACCGTGTCCAGCGTGTGGGGGTCGAGGCTCCCGAACCCCTCGTCCACGAACAGGCTCTCCACCTGCACCTGCCGCGAGGCCAGCGACGAGAGCCCCAGGGCCAGCGCGAGCGACACGAGGAAGCTCTCGCCCCCGGAAAGGCTCTGGACCGAACGCACCTCGTCTCCCAGGTGCCGGTCCACCACCTGGAGGGCCAGGTCCTGGCCCGGCACCCGGCCGAGCCGGTACCGGGGCGCCAGATCCCGCAGGTGGTGGTTCGCGTGGCCGAGGAGCACCTCCAGGGTGAGGCTCTGGGCGAAGGACCGGAACTTCTTGCCGTCGTGGGAGCCGATCACCTCCGCGAGCCCGCCCCACACCCGAACCCGGTCCTCCTGGGCCGCGATCTCGGGCCCGAGTTCCGCCCGGCGCGCCCGGGCCTCGTCGTCGGCGCGGAGTTCGGCCAGGATCCGGCCCCGCTCCTCCTCGAGCGCGCGGCGCTCGGCCTCGGCCCCCTCGAGGGCGGCCGCGGCCTCGTCGGGGCCGAGGGCCGGGGCCCCCGCGGCCTCGTGGTTCTGGAGCGCCTTCTTCCGGTCCTCCACCACGCTCCGGGCCCGGGCGAGGGCGGTGTCGAGGTCCTGGAGCGCCTGGCGGGTCTGCCGGACCCACGCCTCCCCCCGGGCCAGGAGTTCCCGCACCCGTTCCTCCGGAACCCCGCGGGCCGCGAGCGCGTCGGCCAGGGCCTTCTCGGCCCGCTCCCGGGCGGCCCGGGCCCCCCCGAGCCGCTCCCGGGCCCCGTTCACCCGCTCCCCGGCCTGGGCCAGCTCGCGGACCGCCCGCTCCCGATCGGCCGCGGCGGCCTCCCGGGCCTTGCGGGCCCGGGCGAGGCGCGCCTGGAGTTCCCGCCGCACCTCGTCCACCGGCCGCCCGCCGAGCACCCCGGCCCGTTCCCCCTCGAGCCGCTCCACCTCGGCCCGGGCCTGGGCCTCCTCGTCCCGGGCGCGGGCGAGTTCCTCGGCCCGGGCCGCCAGGAGCCCCTCTGCCGCCTCGATCCGGGGGCCTGCGGCGGCGAGGGCTTCCGCCAGGCGGGCCCGCTCGGCCTCCTTCCCCCGCCAGGCCTCCACCTGGCCCCGGGCATCGCGGCCGAAGCCCTCCGGATCGTCCCGGAGGTCCTCGGGCCAGCCGGGCCAGCGGGCGAACGCTGCCTCCATGCCCGCCAGGAGTTCCTCGGCCTCCCGGGCCACCCGCTCCCCCTCGGCCCGCAGGGCCTCGAACTCCCGAACGGCCTCCTCCGCCCGCCCCCGGGCCGCCTCCCACGCCGCTTTCGCCGCCTCGGCCGCGGACCGGGCCCCGTCCCAGGCCTTCCGGGCGGCCTCCCGCTCCGCTAGAAGCCCCTGGATCCTCCTGGCCTCGGCCCGCAGCGCCGTGAGGCGACCCCTCACCTCGTCGGCGATCCGGCCCACCGCCTCCGCCGCCCCGGGGACCTCGGGCGCCTCGGGCACCCGGGGATCCCCGGCCCGGGCCCGCCCTTCCGCCCAGGGGGCGCGAAGGGCCTCCAGGGCCGCCCGGTGCCGGGCCGCCGCCTCCGCGGCCTCGGCCCCTTTGCGGGCCCACGCCTCCCGCTCGGCCGCGGCCTGGCTCCGGCGGGACACCAGGTCCTCCTGGGCCGCCCGGAGTTCCCCCACGCGCTCGGCCTGCGCCTCCAGGGCCCCGGTCGCCGGGGCCCCGCCCTCGGCCCAGGGGTGCTCCGTGGCCCCGCACAGGGGGCAAGGCTCCCCGGGCCGGAGCCGGGCCCGGTGCTCCTCGAGGCCCAGGGCCGCCCGGAGGCCCTCGAGCGCCCGCTCGGCCTCCTCGAGGGCCGCGCGGCTTCGGGTGAGTTCCGCGTCGAGTGCCGACAGGGCCTCGTCGCGGGCCTTGACCTCCCGGTCGGCCCGGGCCTGGGCTTCCACGGCCGCGGCCTCGTCGGCCGCCTCCCGGGCCGCCCGCTCGGCGAGCCCGGCGAGCCGCTCGAGCGCCCCGAGCCGCTCCCCCAGGGCCTCGATCTCCCCGCCCACCGCCTCCGGGTCGAGCCCCTCGGCCGCGGCCCCGGCCGCCCCGAGCCGCTCCTCTGCACGGGCCTGGGCCTCCCGGGCGGCCTCCCACGCCGAGCGCCGGGCCGCCTCGTCCGCCCGGGCCGTCTCGGCCGCCGCCTCGGCCCGGCGCACCGCGTCCGCCAGCTCCCCCGCGCGGCCCGCGAGTTCGGCGTACCGGCCGAGGTCCCGCTCCCACCGGGCCCACCCCTGGGCCACCGGCCCGACCCAGGCGTGCTCCTCCCGCCAAGCGTCCACCGCCCCGAGGGCCTCCGCCGTGCGCTTCTTCTCCTCTTCGAGGCGGGCCCGGTCCTCGGCCGCGGCCGCGTGCCGGGCCTCGGCCCGCTCGGCCGCCGCCCGGGCCCCGGCCAGCCGCTCCCGGGCCGCGCCGAGCCGGGTGTCGAGTTCCACGGCCCGGTCGATCTCCGGCCGAAGCCGCTCCTCCTCGGCCTCGGCGTCGGCCAGGGTCCGGGCCGCCGCCTCGTCGGCGGCCGCGGCCCCCGCCGCCCGGGCCTCGAGTTCGGCCCGGCGCTCCTCCTCCGCCTTCACCGCCTCCGCCGCCTCCCGTTCCTCGGCGGCGCTCCGGTCCCGCTCGGCCACCAGGGGGGCGAGGGTCCAGGCCTCCTCGGCTTCCGCGAGTTCCCGGCGCAGGGGCTCGGCCTTGGCCCGGGCGACCTCGGCCCGGGCCAACTCCTCTTGCGCCTCGGCCACGGCCGCGGCCAGGCGCGCCCGCGCGCCGTGCCACTCCACGGCCCTCCGGGCCTCCTCCACCGCGACCCGGGCCGCCGCGACCCGGCGTTCCGCCTCGGCGCGGGCCTCCTCCCGGGCCGCCCGCTCGTCGTCCGCCAGCACCCGGATCTCCCCCAGCCGGGCCCGGAGCGTCTCGAGCCGGGCCCGTTCCTCCCTGGCCCGCTCGTGGGCCGCCTGGGACACGAGGCCGTAGAGTTCCGTGCCCGTGACCCGCTCCAGGAGCGCCGCCCGCTCGTCGGGCTTGGCCCGCAGGAACGCGGCGAAGTCCCCCTGGGCCAGGAGGACCGAGCGGCGGAACTGGTCGAAGGTGAGCCCCACCTTCTCCTCGATGGCGGCCTTGGTCTCCGTGCGGGTCCCCCCGAGCCGCTGGCCGGTTTCCAGGTCCTCGAGGCTCATCTCCTGGGGCTGGAACCGGCCGTCGGGCCGGCCCCGGGCCCGGCGCACGGCCCACCGGGCCCGGTAGCGCCGGCCGTCGGCGCCGACGAAGTCCACCTCGGCCCAGCCCTCCCCGGCCCCCCGCCGGAGCACGTGCCGCACGTCGCCCGCCCCGAGGCGCAGGGCCTCGTCCTCGGCGCCCGTGCCGATCCGCTCGCCGCCGGCCCCCACGAGCCGGGGCACCGCGTCGAAGAGCGCGAGGCACAGGGCGTCGAGGATCGTGCTTTTCCCCGCGCCCGTGGGGCCCGTGATCGCGAAGAGCCCCGCCCTCGAAAGGGGGGCCTCCTCGAACTCGAGCCCGAACCGGCCCTCGAGGCTCGCCAGGTTCTCCCCCCGGATCGCCAGGATCCTCATGCCGCCCCCTCCCCGTGGCGCACCCGGTCCACGAGTTCATGGAACGCCGCGAGCATCTCGGGCGGCGGGTCGGCCTCGAACGACCGGGCCCAGGCCGCCCGGAACACGTCCTCCGGGGTGATCTCCTCCAGCGTCCGGCTCGGGGCGGCCTCGGCCAGGGCTTCCCCGGTCCCGGTGTACTCGACGCTGAGCCGCAAAAGCCGGGCCGCCCGCCCCTCCAGGGCCTCGTCCACCCGGGCCCGCAGGCCGGGGTCGGGCCGGTCGAGCCGCACCCGCACCTCGAGGTACGGCCGGAGCGGGTCGGCCGGGTCGCCGTCCAGGGGCTCTAGGGCCCGGAGCCGGTCGAGGACCTCGTCGAGGGGACCCGCCCCGTCCCCGGGCACCCGCAGGATCTCCACCGGCCGGGGCGCCCGCAGGGCCTCCGTGCCAAGGAGCCGGTCGCCCTCCAGTTCCACCAGCACCACCTGGCTCGGGTACCCGGCCTCCGAGACGTCCAGGGGAAGGGGCGCGCCGCTGTAGCGCACCCGCTCCTGACCGCCCGGGGCCTGGGGCCGGTGGAGGTGTCCCAGGGCCACGTAGGCGATCTCCTCCGGAAACGTCTCGAGCGGAAGGGCGTGCTGGTTCCCGCCCAGGATGCGGTGTTCGCTCCACTCGCTCACGGTTCCGCCCCGCACGTAGGCGTGCCCCAGGGCCACCAACCCCTGGCCCGGCGCCCGGCGCTCGGCCGCCGCCTCGACGGCCCGGCGGTACACCTCGGCCACCCCCTCCTCGGGCGACCCCGCGCCCGGCGGAAGATCGGCCGGCCGCAGAAACGGCACGGCGAGCGCCCAGGCCTCCACCTCCCCTTCGGCGTTCTCCAGGGGCACCACGACCCGTTCGAACCCGCCGTCGCCCCCGAGCGTGCCCACGGCGTGCACCCCGAAGGCGTCGAAGAGCGGCCCGGGCGCCTCGAGCCGGCCGGCCGAGTCGTGGTTTCCCGCGATCACCACCACCCGGAGCCGGGGCAGGCGGCGCCGGGCCTCAGCCACAAAGGCGTACCACTGGGCCTGGGCCCGGGCCGAGGGGTTCGAGGTGTCGAACACGTCCCCGGCCACCAGGAGCGCGTCCACCCGGCGCTCCTCGAGCACGTCGAGGAGCCAGTCCAGGAACACCCGGTGCTCGTGCTCCCGGCTCACCGCGCCGAACGAGTGCCCCAGATGCCAGTCGGAGGTGTGGAGGATGCGGATCATGGGTAGGTGCCTCTCCGTTCTGACGTTGGGACGTTGGGACGCCCGGACGCGGGACGTCCGGGAATGGGGAATGGGGCATCGTTGGCTCTCGGCCTGGCCCCCCTCACCCCGGCCCTCTCCCCCCCGGGGGGGGAGAGGGGGCTAGGCGCGGGCCTTCGGCCCGGATCGCGCCTTGGAAGGCGCTCCCACTGTCAGGAGCCAGACGTCAGACGACAGATGCCAGGGAAAACCTGTCCACTGTCCACCTTGCTCTGGTCCCTGGCATGGGCGCCACTGCCACAACCGCACCCGTGCTTTTTACCCTAACGGCCCGGGGGCGCGAAACCTTACGGGGCGGGGGTGGTGCCGAGCCCGGGCGGGCAGGCCTCGAACCGCTCCCGGGCGGCGAGGACCGCGGGCTCGGGGGAGCGGGGGTGGATCTCCAGGACCCGGGGCCGGTCGGCGCGAAAGTGGGGGGCCAGGGGCGCGAAGTCGAGTTCGCCCTCCCCCGGGGCCCGGTGGTCGTCGAGGCCCACGGCGTCGTGGAGGTGGAAACCGGCCACCCGGTCCGCGAACCGTTCCAGGAGTTCCTCGGGGCCCTCCTGGAACCCGAGGCAGGTCTGGGCCGCGGCGTGGCCGGTGTCGTGCCAGTAGCCCAGGGGGGCGCCGTCGAGTTCCCGGAAGAAGAGCGCGAGTTCGTCGGCCGAGGGGATCTCGGCCGGGTGGTAGCGGTTCTCGAGGCCCAGGGCGACGCCGCGGCGCAGGGCCTCGGCCGCGAGCCGGTCGAGGCTCGAAAGGGCCGCGTCCCGAAACCGCGGGGCCCACCGCTCCCGGGCCTCGGCCACGGCCCGGCGCAGGTCCTCGTAGCCGGGGCCGTCGCGGCCGGCCTCGCGGAACCGCCGCTCCAGGTCGAGGGGGTCGGGCTCGCCCGGCCACTCCACCGCGCCCACGTGCACCACGACCACAGGCGCCCCCAGATCCTCGGCCCAGGCCAGGCTCTCGGCCACGAGCCGCACGGCGGCGCGGCGCTCGTCGGGGTCGGGGGAGGTGAGCTTGGGGCCCTCCAGGTGGGCCCGGCGGGGGTCGGCCCAGGGGTCCCGGGGAAAGGGGGCGTGGACGGAGGCCACCGCGATGCCGGCCGCGGCGAGCACCGGCCGCAGCGCGCGCATCTGCTCGGCCGTGACCCGGTAGTCGATCTCCACGGCCCCAAACCCCAGGCGCCGGAGGCCGTCGGCCATGTCGGCGCCCGCGGGCTCGGGCGATCGAAGCGTGAAGTACGCGGTGGACAGGGCAACCATGGGAACCTCTCGTTGGCCGGCGGCTGGGCGGTTTGGCGGCTCGGCGGCCGGCCCATCCGGCCGGAACCGTAACTGGTGAAAAGAATCCGAATGGAGCGGGTTTCGGGCCTGGGGCCCGTGGCCCCCTCACCCCGGCCCTCTCCCCCTGGGGGGAGAGGGAGACAGACGGCACGGCCATCCTGCCGGCACGAAGCGGTTCCCGCTCCCCTCGTGGGAGGGGAAAAGGGTGCCAGGGGCGGGCCTTCGGCCCGAGTCGCGGCGTAGACGCCGCTCCCACGGTCGGGGGCCAGAAGTCGGAGGACAGAGGACAGGAAAAGCCCTGTCTTCTGTCCTCCGTTCACCTATCCCTGACACGGGCGCGCCCAGCCGCCTAGCCGCCTGGCCGTCCCTCCCCTCCGGGGAGTTTTCCGGTGAGCCGGTACACGTGGGCCAGGATCTCGGCCACGGCTTGGAAGAGATCCACCGGGATCCGATCGCCGGGCTCGGTTTGGCGGTAGAGGGCCCGGGCGACGGGCGGGTCCTCCACCACGGGCACCCCGTGCTCCCGGGCCACCTCGAGGATCTTCTCGGCCACCTTGTCGGCACCCTTGGCCGTGACCTCGGGTGCGTCCATCTCGCCCGGGACGTACCGCAGGGCCACGGCGAAGTGAGTAGGGTTCGTGATGACCACGTCGGACCGGGGCACCTCGGCCATCATGCGGCGCCGGGCCATCTCGCGCTGGAGGCTCCGGATGCGGCTGCGGATCAGGGGGTCGCCCTCGGTCTCCTTGTACTCGTCCTTGATCTCCTGCTTGGTCATCCGGATCTTCTTCTCGAACTCCCACCGCTGGAACGCGTAGTCCAGGATCGCGATGGCCACGTACACGAGGAGCACGTTTTTGAGGATGGGGAAGGCCACCCGGAGGAGCAGGAACTCCAGGAGCGTGTTGGGCGGCAGGCCCGCGAGCGACAGGAACTCCCAGAGGTGGCCCTTGAGGGCCAGGTAGGCGGCCCACCCCACGGCCACCACCTTGAGGAGGTTTTTCCCCAGGTCCACGACCTTGGACCACTGGAACAGGTTCTTGAACCCGGTGAAGGGGTTCAGGCGGTCGGGGTTGGGGGTAATGGCCTTGAAGGAGACGAGGAACCCCACCTGGGCCACGTTGCCGGCGATGCCCCCCACCAGGGCCGCGAGGAACACCGGGGCAAGGCCGCTCAGGAGGGCCCGGAACACCCGCAGGGCCAGAGTGACGGCGGTGTCCCGGGTAAGCTCGAGCCCGGCCCCAAGCCGGATCACGTCGGCCGTGAGCCCGGCCATCTCCCGGTAGAGGTGCCCCGCCCCCACCCACACCCCGAGCACCCCGGCCCCCAGCACGAAGGCCGTGAGCACCTCGGGGCTGCGGGCGACCTGCCCCTCCTCCCGGGCCTCCCGCCGGCGTTTCGGGGTTGCGGCTTCGGTTCGTTCCTGATCGTCGGCCGCCACGGCTTACCCCCACACCCGGCCCAGGGCCTCGAGGGCCCGGAACGCGTCCTGGAGCGCCCGGAGGAACGCCCGGCCCCAGGGCCCCAGCGAGAGCCCCAGCACCGTGAACCCCACGAGGATCTGGAGCGGGAACCCCAGGATCAGCATGTTCATCTGGGGCACGGCCCGGGCGAACACCCCCAGGATCACGTGGGAGGCGAAGATCGCCGCCACCACGGGCGCCGCGAGCGCGAGCCCCAGCCGGAACACCTCGCCGGTGAGGGTCACGAGGGCCTGGACCACGGCCGCCGAGGTCCACCAGTCGCCCGGCGGCACGGCCCGGAGGTTCGCGGCGAAGGCCTCGATGAGCATGCCGTCGCCCCCCACCGAGAGGAAGAGCAGCAGCGCCAGGATGAACTCGAGCTGGCTCACCACCGAGATCTGGGTCTCGAACTGGGGGTCCATGACGCTCACGATCCCGAGCCCCATCTGAAACCCCACGAGCTGGCCCCCGAACTGGACGGCCGCGAACACGAGCCGGGCCACGAACCCGGCCAGGATCCCCACCACCACCTCGCGCCCGGCGAGCGCCGCGATGCCGAGCGTCGTGGCCGGCACCTCGACAGCCGGGGCGAGCCCGAGCCCGGTGAGCCCGACGCTCAGGCCCAGGGCCGCGGCGGCCTTGACCTGCACCGGCACAAACGGGCTCGAGAACACCGGCGCGAAGGAAAAGAGCGAGGCGGTGCGAAGGAGCACCAGAAGAAACGCGAAGAAACGGGCGTCGGTCAGGCCGAACATGGCTGCGCGGCTGGGCGGCCAGGCGGCCGGGCGGGCGGGGAGGCCGGAAGGCTTCGGGTCATCTCGATTCCGACACCTGTCTTCTGTCCACTGGTTCCCGGGGCCTGTCCTCGGGGTTCCCCCCCTCACCCCGGCCCTCTCCCCCCCAGGGGGAGAGGGAGACGGACGGCGCGGGCTTCCTGCCGGCGCGAAGCGGTTCCCCCGTCCCCTCAGCCCTCTCCCCCCTGAGGGGAGAGGGTGCTAGGGGCGGGCCTTGGAAGGCGCGCCCGTTGTCGGGGGCCAGAATTCGGAGGACAGATGTCAGGAAGAGCCCTGTCTTCTGACTTCTGTCCTCTGTCCTCTGCCCCCCGTCACGGTGCGAACCGGTGGAAGCTCAGGAAGAGCTCGGTGGCGTAGCCCAGCATCAGGTTCATGGCCCAGGGGAGCATGAGCAGGAACACCACCACGATGGCCACGAACTTGGGCACGAAGGTCAGGGTCTGCTCCTGGATCTGGGTCACGGCCTGCAGGAGGCTGATCACCACCCCCACCACCAGCGAGGTCACGAGGAGCGGGGCTGAGAGTATCAGGGTCAACTCCACCGCCCGCCGGGCCAGGGCCAACACGTCGTCCGGGGTCATCCGAGAATGCTCCTCGCCAGGCTCCCCACCACCAGGTTCCAGCCGTCCACGAGCACGAAGAAGATGATCTTGAACGGGAGGCTCACCATCATGGGCGGCAGCATGAACATGCCCATGCTCATGAGCACGCTCGCCACCACGAGGTCGATCACCACGAACGGGATGTACAGGAGAAACCCGATCGTGAACGCGGTGCGCAGCTCGCTGATCACGAAGGCGGGCACCAGGGCCGCGAAGGACACCTCCTCGGGGCTCTGGGGCCGGGGGCCCCCGCCGAGCCGCACGAAGAGCGCGATGTCCTTTTCCCGGGTGTGGTCCAGGAGGAACCGCTGCACCGGCGGCCGGGCCCGCTCCAGGGCCTCGGCTTGGGTGATCCGGCCGTCCAGGTAGGGGGCGAGCGCCCCGTCGTACACCTGGTTCCAGGTGGGCGCCATGACGAAGAAGGTGAGAAACAGCGCAAGCCCCACGAGCACCTGGTTCGGGGGCATGGCCTGGGTGCCCAGGGCGTTCCGGAGGAACGAGAGCACCACGATGATGCGGGTGAACGAGGTGAGCAGGATCAGGATGGCCGGTGCCAGGGTCAGCACCGTCAGCAGAAAGACGATCTGGAGGGTGAGGCTCACGTCCTGGGGGCCGGCGGCCCGGTCGAGCCCGAACCGGAGGGCCGGCAGGGCGAACTCCTGGGCCTGGGCCGCGCCGGCCCACACGAGCGCCAGCAGGGCCGCGGCCGCGCCTCTCACGTGGGCTCCCCCGGTCGGGGCCGGCGCCGCAGCGCCGCGAGCCGCTCCTCGGGCGAGGGCTCGGGGGCGGGCTCATCGGCCGGCCCGGGCTCGGGCTCCCCGGACTCCAGGTCCACCCGGCGGCGGAGCTCGGCCTCGAAGGGGCTCTCCAGAAACCCGTAGCGTTCGTTGAGGCGCTTTATGGCGTCGGGGTCCCGGATCTCGGCGATGGGCCGGATGCCCTCGGGCCCCTGGGCCAGGAGCCACACGAGCCCCCCGGTTTCCACCAGGAGGAGCCCCTGCCGGGGGCCCAGGGGCCGGGTGGCCAGGATCCGGATGGGGCCGGTGCCCCGCCCCAGGCCGGACCGGCGGCCCAGGACCATCCGGGCCACCCAGACCCCGCCGCCGATGAGGGCGAGCACCAGGAAGAACCCCGAGAGGATCCGAAGCCACGCCCCCCCTGCCGCCGGGGGCGCCTCCTCGGGCCGGTCCAGGTACTCGGCGAGGTACCGGCCGGCCTGCCGCGGGGCCTCGGGCTCCGCCTCGGTCGGGGGCGCCGCCGGCTCCTCCCGCACGGCCGGCGGTGCCGGGGCCACGGGTTCCGTCGCCGGCACCGCCGGCGCCTCCGGGGTCGGGGCCCGCTCGGCCGCCGGGGCCTCCTGGGGCTCCGGGGCGGCGGCGGGCACGGGTCTGAGGCTCTGGGTCACGACCCACCCGGTGCGGCCGTCGAACCGGATCCGGGTCCAGCCCCCCCGCTCGTCCAGGGTCTCGACCCGGGCGCCCTTGTCCAGCCGGGCCACCTTGCGGCCCTGGGGGGCCGACCGGACGTTCACGTACCCGTACTCCCAGTCCACCACGGCCTGGCCGGCCCAGGCGGGCAGGGCCGCGAGGAGGGCCAGGACCACCAGCGCGAGCCGCCTCACGGTTCCCCCCCCACCACCTTGGTCAGCCGGGCCCAGAGCCGGTCCTTGATGATGATCACCTCGGCCCGGGCGAAGATCTCGCCGTCGAGGCTCAGGTCCATGGGTTCCCCCGAGAGCTTCTGGGTCACCACGAGGCTCCCCACCTCGAGCCCCAGGAGGTCCCGCAGGCGCATCCGCGCCCGGCCCACCTCGACGTTGAGCCGGAGGGGCACGTCCTTGAGGATGCCCCAGTCTCGCTGGACCGGGGACGGTTCGGGGGGCCGGTTTTCGTCCGGTTGGGCCATGGGCTCCCTACTGCACCACGAACTCGGTGAAATACACCTCCACCACCCTGCCGGTGCCGAGGAAGGAGTTCAGCCGGTGGAGGATCTCGTTGCGGAGCTTTTCCTTGTCGGCCACGGTCACGAGCTCGGCCGAGGTTTTGCTCGCAAGCAGGGTCAGGAGGGCGTCGCGCACCTTGGGCCGCAGGGTGTCGAGCTCGGCGCTCACGGCGTCGCCGTCGAGCTCGAGCTGCATGACCACCTTGAGGAACCGGGGCCGGCCCGGGTCCGCCAGGTTCACGAGGAACGGATCCAGGGGATAGATCGGGCCCAGGGTGACCTTGGGCTGGGGGGGCGGCGGAGCCTGTTCGGCCTCCTCCGGGGGAGGCGCCGCAAAAAACATCTTGTACGCGAAAAACCCCCCTCCCGCGAGAACCAGGAGGAGCACCACGCCGCCCACGATCAGGATGAGCTTTTTCTTGTTCATGGCGCCTTCCTTTACCACGGCCGCACAAATCCAGACAAGGCGAGAGGGGGCGAGCCCGCCCGGGCCCGCCCCCTCTCCTCATCGCCCCGAGTTCGAAAAATCTTTACCGCTTGAGGGCCAAAAGATCCTGGAGCATCTCGTCGCTCGTGGTGATGATGCGGGAGTTGGCCTGGAAGCCCCGCTGGGTCACGATCATGTCGGTGAACTCCCGGGTGAGGTCCACGTTGGACATTTCGAGGAACCCCGAGGCCACGGTGCCGGCGCCATCGAGGCCGGGTACTACCGGGGGGAACCCGGACCCCGAGGTGGGCGACTCGGCGAAGAGCCCCCCGCCCATGGCCAGGAGCCCCTGGGGGTTCGGCACGAGCCCCAGGGCCACACGGGCGATCTCCTCGGTGGTGCCGTTTTCGAAGATGCCAATGATGGCGCCGTCGCGGCTCACGGTGAGGTTCTCGAGGGCCGCCCCGCCCGGAGCCGTGGTGGTCAGGGTGAAGTAGTCCCCCTGGTTCGGGCCGCTCCCGCCCTGGAGGAACCGGTCGAGGGTGGACTCGGCCACGCCCGCCCCCGTGCCCGACACCGTGGCCGTGACCAGGGCCGAGGCCTGGGGGTGGGCCGCGATCGCGGCGGCCACATCGGCCTCGGTGCTCGTGACCCGGCCCAGGTTGTCGGTGCCTAGGCTCACGGTGATCTTGGTTCCGCTCACGCTCACCCCGAGGCTCCGGTTCGCCCCCTCGTTCACGAGTTCCACGTGGATGTCGTTGCCCCCGGCGCCGTAGTCCACGGCCGTGAGCACGATCGCGTCGCCGTCGCCGTTGGTGTCGAGGGTGAGGGCCGCCTGGGCCGGGGTGCCACCGTTCACCACGAAAGTGCCGAGGTCGGGGTCGGTGAAGGTCTCGCCCACCCGCACGGTCCCTTGCACCCCGCTGCGGGCGCCGGTTACGGTGAACTCCCCGGTTGTGGCGTCGGTGCACTCGATCCGCCACTCGTCGGTCACCGTGGTGGGGAACGTGGTCACCGGGCCGATGGAGGCATCGCCCAGGTTGGGGCCGTTTACGGCCGGGGTGGCGCTCGCGAGCACGTTGGTGATCTGGCCGTCGCCCCGGCGGTCCAGGTTGATGAACCCCAGGACGTCCCGGTCCGGATCCACGACGCCGTTCTGGTCGCTGTCGATCCAGCCGAACACCCGGTCACCGGTGTTGGTGACCAGGTTGAACTCGTCGTCCACCTGGAACGCCCCGGCCCGGGTGTAGAAGTAGTTGTCCTCCTGGCCCACGATGAAGAACCCCTGGCCCTCGATGGCCAGATCGAGGTTGTTGCCCGTGGACTGCAGCGCCCCCTGGGTCATGTTCTTGTCCACGGCAGCCACGGTCATGCCGAGCCCGATCTGGATCGGGTTCCGGCCGCCCAGGGCAGTCGAGGCCTCCCGGGCGCCCTGGAGGGTCTGGTTCAGGGTATCCATGAAGGTCGTGCGGCTCCCCTTGAACCCGGGGGTGTTCACATTGGCGATGTTGTTGCCGATGACGTCCATCGCCTGCTGGTGGTTCCGAAGGCCTGCGATGCCGGAGTAGAACGATCGGAGCATGGGTCCACCTCCTGTGGATGGGGGATGCGGGTTAGGTCTCGGAGAGGTACGTCACGTCGGTCAGCGACACCTCCTGGCCCGTGTCGAGGCCCAGGAGGAGCGCCCCGTCGGCCCCGAACTCCACGGACACGACCCGGCCGGTCACCTGGGAGCGATCTTCCCCCTCGCCGGCCCAGGCCGTGACGCTCCGGCCCAGGTACCCGGCCGCGGTGGCCCGGCGGAGCACCTCGCCGCCCTGGACCGCGGTCTCGGCCCGGCGGTTCAGGTTCACGAGTTGCTCCACCGTTGAGAACTGGGCCGTCTGGGCGAGGAATTCCTCTCCCCCCGTGGGGCTCAGGGGATCCTGGTATTTGAGCTGGGACACGAAGAGCTTCAGGAAGTCCTGGAAGTCGGCGATGGTCACCTCGCCCTTCGGGGCCGACGAGGCGGCCGCAGCCGCCGCCTGTTGGGTCACGGTACTCACGTCCATGGCGAACCTCCTTCGTCAGATCCGGGTCTCGAAACCCCACGGCATCCAGGCCGACCGCACCGTCACCTCGTCGTCGAGGGGGTCCGGCGCCCTCCGGCGGCCCCGGGGGCGGGGATCCGGCCGGCCACCGTGCCGGCCGCCGCCCCGGTCGAACTCCACGGCCACCTGGACCAGGGGAACCTGCCGCGTCTCGGCCGCGGCCCGAAGCGCCGGAAGCTCGTTCACGAGCAGTTGGTGGGCCTGGGGGGTTTCGACCCGGATGTGGGCCGTGAGCCCCCCGGCCTCCCGGGCCACCTCCACCTGGACCCGGCCCAGGTGCTCGGGCTCGAGTTGCACGGTCATGCGGTCGGACCCGGTGCGGATGGCCACCCGCACGGCCCGGGACACCTGGTCCACGGCCGGGGGCGGCTGAGGGGGACGGGAGGGGTTGGGTTGGGCCGCCTGGGGCTCTGCCGGAGCCGCCGGCTCTGCGCCCGCCGTCCCCCCGACCGCGGGTACCGGCTTCGGGTCGGACTCCCCCGGGGGCCGCTCCCGGGAGTGCTCCCCCCGGGTCCCGGCCGCCGGCCGGGAGACCGCGGCGAACCCCTGCGGCCCCCGGGCCTCCGGGGCTACCGGGGAGGCCGCGCCGGGTCCCGGCGCGGGCCCCCGCCCCTCGGCCTTCGCCTCGCCGGCCTGGAGCAGGATGCCGTCCGGGCCTCGCAGACCGGCGGCGGCCGGCGGCGTCCCCCGGGCCCGGCGCAGCCAGAACCCCCAGAGTCGCTCGGCCTTGGGGTCGGCCGGGGCCTGGACCCGACCGTCCGCGTCGACGGCGGTTTCGGTTTCCGTCAGACTTGGGAGGTCCACCGCCTGGGAACCTAGAGGCGGCCGTAACGGCTCCGCGCCGGCCCCCGCGGTCTCGCCCGGGGGCGGCGCCCCCCGGGCCCGGGGCAGCCAGAACCCCCAGAGCCGCTCGGCCCTGGGGTCGGCCGGGGCCTGGGCCCGGCCCTCCGCTTCGGCGGCGGTTTCGGTTTCCGTCAGACTTGGGAGGTCCACCGCCTGGGAACCGAGACGCGGCCGCGCCGGCTCCGCATCGGCCCCCGCGGTCTCGCCCGAGGGCAACCCGGCCTGGTCCGGCACCGGCGCGGGGGTCGGCACCGCCAGGACCAGCGCGAGCCCCCCGGGGTCGGACTGGGGCGCGTCCGTCCCGGGGTCCTGGGGCTCCGGATCGCCGGAGGCCTCCTCCGGGGCCGGCCCGCCCACAGCCAGCGCGGGGACGGCCTCCGGGGGCAGGGGTTCGGCCCCGGCCTCGGCCGAGAGCAGTTCCGCGAGCACCGCCCAGAGGTCGGGAAACCCTTCGGGGGCGGCGGGCTGCCGGCCGGTTGTACCGGGGTCGGGCAGGGGCACGACGGCCACGGGCACCACGTCCATGGGGCACTCCTTTGCCGCTGGGGCCCTCGCAGGAGGGCCGGGGGACGTCGGTGCGGGGCGATCGCGGGGTGGGGAGGCGGGCTACTTCTTCGCGGGCGACGGGGAGGGGGTTCGCCCTTCCTCCAGGCGGTGGGTCAACTCCCGGACCCGGTCCTTATCCATGAGGTCGAAGATCTTTCCCACGGTCCGGCCCGGCAGGCGCTCCAGAATCGCCACCGCCATGTCGTCCTCCAGGCCCGACAGGGCCTGGGCGGCCTCCCGGGGCTTCATGGCCCCGTACACCTTGGCGATCTGGTCGAGCCGCTCGTCCTCGGCCTTCTCCCGCCGGGCGATGGCGGCCTCGACCTCCCGCTTGAGGGCCTCGAGCCGGCCGGCCTCCTCGACCAGAGCCTGCCGGGCGGCGTCCACGGCCCTCCGGAGCGCCTCCAGGGATTCCTCCTCCTGCGCGAGCTGCTGGCGGCGCTCCTCGATTCGCCGATCCAGCTCTTGCAAGAGGCGGGCCTTCGCCTGGAGAGTTTGGGGATCTTCTTGTTTTTCCTGGGACTCCTGCCCAAAAACAGGGGTCCCGAGGGCGAGCACGAGCCCGAGCAGGGCGGCCGCGGGGGCCAGAAATCGGACCTCACGGGCCATGGGGTTCCTCCTCCCCGAGGGGCCGGCGGGTCAGGGCCACCTCATCCAGGATCTGGGTCTCCCGGCGGCGCTCGGCCTCCTTCCACCGGGCCTCCTCGCGCTCCCGCAGCTTCTCCAGGGCCTCCCGGGCCTGGTGGGCCTGGAGGAGCGCCTCGTGCTCCCGGCGCACCCGGTCCTCGGCCGCGGCGAGCCCGGCCTCGGCCTCCCGGAGCCGACGCCGCACCCCGGCCACGTGGGAGGCGTGGAGAAACAGGTCGTCGGCGCTCATCTCCCCCTTGCGCTTCAGGGCGTCGAGCGCCTCGTTCGCCCGCAAGAGGGCCGCGCGCTGCCGTTCCACCTCCTCGCGGGCGCGGTCGCGTTCCCGCCGGGCCTCGGCGTGGCGCCGTTCGGCCTCCTCCTCCTCCCGGCGGCGGACCGCCAGAACCTTCTCCAGCCGGAACCGGAACGCCACCCTACGTCACCTCGGGAAACATCTCGACCAACCGCGCCACCGCCTGCTCCAGGGTCCAGGACTCCTCGATGCCCTGGGTCAGGAACGAGAGCATCGCCTCGCGCTTCTCCAGGGCCTCGTCCACGGCCGGGTTCGACCCCGGGCGGTAGGCGCCGATGTTGATGAGGTCCTCGGCCTCCCCGTAGGCCGCCAGCAGGCTTTTCATCCGTGCCGCGGCCCGGCGGTGCTCGGGGGACGCCACCTCCATCATGAGCCGGCTCGCCGAGGTCAGGACGTCGATGGGCGGATAGTGGTTCCGCGCCGCAAGATCGCGGGAGAGCACCACGTGGCCGTCCAGGATCGAGCGCACGGTGTCGGCCACCGGGTCGTTCATGTCGTCGCCCTCCACGAGCACCGTGTAGAGCCCCGTGATGGAGCCCTTCCCCCCCTCCCCCATGCCGGCCCGCTCCATGAGGCGCGGCAGGGCCGCGAACACGCTGGGGGTGTAGCCCTTGGTGGTGGGGGGCTCGCCGATGGCGAGGCCCACCTCCCGCAGGGCCATGGCGAACCGGGTCACGGAGTCCATCAGGAGGAGGACGTCCATGCCCTGGTCGCGGAAGTACTCGGCCACGGTGGTGGCCACCAGGGCGCCCCGGGCCTTCACCAGGGGAGATTTCTCGGAGGTGCTCACCACCACGACCGAGCGCCGGAGGCCCTCCTCCCCCAGGTCGCGCTCGATGAACTCGCGCACCTCCCGGCCCCGCTCGCCGATGAGGGCGATCACGTTCACGTCGGCCGAGGTGTTGCGGGCGATGATGCCCAGGGTGACGCTCTTCCCCACCCCGCTCCCGGCGAAGATGCCCATGCGCTGGCCCTTGCCCAGGGTGAGGAGCCCGTCGATGGCCTTGATGCCGGTGGACAGGGGCTCCTGGATCCGGGCCCGGGCGATGGGGTTGATGTCCTTGCCGTAGAGGGGGTACTTGCGGCGGCACCGGGGCGGGCCCTTGCCGTCGATGGGGTTCCCCGTGCCGTCGATCACGCGGCCCAGGAGCTCCTCGCCCACCTGGCACAGGCTCTGGGTTCGGGTGGCCACCACCCGGCTCCCGGGCTGGATGCCCCGCATCTCCCCGTAGGGCATAAGCAGGATCCGGCCCTCCCGGAACCCGACCACCTCGCAGGGGATGGCCCGGGTGCGCTCGAGTCCCCCCTGCTCGGGGTACACGAGGCAGATGTCCCCCACGGGGGCGGCCGGCCCCGAGGCCTCCACCACCATGCCCACCACCTGGAGCACCTTGCCGTAGGGGCGAAGGAGGTCGGCCTCCCGGACCGCCTCGATCTCGGGGGAAAAATCGAGCCTCATGCGTTCCCCCGGAGCACCCGGACGAGCTCCTCGAGCTGGGTTTCGAGGCGGGCGTCGATCTCGGCCGTGGGGGTCTGGACCCGGCACCCGCCCCGGCCGACCGACGGGTCCTCCACCACGGTGAGCTGGCGGATCCCGTCCACGGTTTCGAGGAACGCGGGCTTCGCGTCCACCACGGCCTGGAGGTCGTCGGGGTGCACCCGGACGGTCACGCTCTCCCGGTCGGCGATGGCCTGGAGCGCCCGCTCGGTCACGTACACCACGGCCTCCTCGCACTGCTCGGAAAGGGGCCCGAGGATCTTCCGCACCAGGGCCAGGACGAGCTCCAGCACCTGGGCCCGGCCCTCCTCGTAGAGCCGGGGCTTCCACCCGGCCAGCTCCCGGAGCAGCCCCTCGAGGGCCTCGATCCGCTGGGCCGCCTCCTCCCGGGCCCGCTCCCGGCCCTCCCGGAACCCCTCCTCCCGGGCCGCCTCCCGCAAGGCCTCGGCCTCGGCCCGGGCCCGGGCGAGGAGGGCCTCGGCCTCGGCCCGGGCCGCCTCCCGGGGGTCGGGGCCGGGGGCCTCCCCGCCGGGGGCCTCGGGTTCGGGCCCCGCCGCGGCGGGGGGATCCCGTTCCGGGGGAGCGCTCTCGTCCAACTCCAGAGGCCGGAACGGGCGCACCTTTCCCTTGGGGCCGGCCGGGTCGCCGGAGTCGTCCCACCGGATCGGGCGAAAGGGCGCGGGGGAATCTTTGGCCATGGAACGCTTCTCGTCGGAAAGCTGGAACGCCAGAAGGCTGGAATCTCCGGCAGGCCGCGGGGCGGCCGGCCCGGAGGTACAAGACCCGTTCGCTTCCGGCTACGAGGGGCCGCGGTGTGGACCACGGGACCGGCGACCGTGCCAGGGGCCAGGTGCCAGGTGCCGGAAGACAGAGGACAGAGGACAGGGGGGTCTGACATCTGCCCTCTGAACTCTGATCCCCGATACGGACCCCGCTCCCACAGGTCGGCTTGGACGGTGACGCCGAAACCCCAAAGGTTTTCCGCCGCCCAGCCGCCCAGCCGCCCAGCCGCCTAGCCGCCTAGCCGCCTAGCCGCCTAGCCGCCCAGCCGCCCTAAATGTACTCGTCCTCGTCGCCGCCGGCGAGCACCACCAGCCCCTCCTCCTCGAGCTGGCGCACGATCTCGGTCACCGACGACTGGGCCTCGGTCACCTCGCTCACCCGCACCGGCCCCAGGAAGCTCATCTCCTCCTTGAGGGTCTCGACGGCCCGGGAGCTCATGTTCCGGAAGAACTTCTCCTGGAGCTCGGGGTTCGCGCCCTTCAGGGCCACCACCAGCACGTTCTTGTCCACGCGCTTGAGGATCTCCTGGATCGCCTTGTCGGGCAGGTACTGGATGTCGTCGAACACGAACATGAGCTGCCGGATGTGGGCGGCGAGCTCCGGGTTCTCCTGCTCCATCCTGTCGAGGATGTTCTTGGACTCGTTGCGGCCCATCCGGTTCAGGATCTCGGCCACGGTCTTCACGCCCTGGACCTCGATGGACGAGCCCGCCATGGAGGTGATCTTCTTGTCCAGGATCTCCGAGACCTTCTTCACCACCTCGGGGCTGATCTCCTCCAAGCTCGCCATGCGGCGGGCCACCTCCACCTGGAGCTCGCTCGGCAGGCTCGCGATGGCGTGGGCCGCCTTGGCCGCGTCGAGGTGCGACAGGATGAACGCGATGGTCTGGGGGTGCTCCTTCTGGATGATCTTGCTCAGGAGCCGCGGGTCGGCCTTGCGCAGGTTCTGGAACCCGGGGCCCTGGTCCAGGTACTTCACCAGCCGGTCCAGGATCTCCCGGCACCGCTCGGGCGGCAGGCTCTTGCGCAGGATCTTCTTCGCGTACTCCACGCCCCCCTGGAGCACGTAGGAGCGCGCCAAAGCCAGGGTGTGGAACTCCCCCAGGACCGCCTCGGCCTCCTCCGGGGTGGCCTTCTCCAGCACGGCGATCTCCCGGGTCAGTTCCTGGATCTCGTCGTCCCGGAGGTGGGGGAACACGGCCTCGGTGGCCTCCTCGCCCAGCGCGAGGAACAGGATGGCCGCCTTCCGGAGGCCGGGCAGGGCTTGGGCCGTGGATTCCGGCGCAGCGTCAGGCACCGCTTACTCCTCCGTCAGCCAGCTTCGCACCAACTGGGCCGCCACCTCGGGCTCCTTTCGCATCATGTCCAGGAGCCGCTGCTTGATCAACTCGCGCCGCACGGTCTCGGTGGGCGCCTTCTCCTCGATCTCCACCTCCTCCTCGGGCACCTCCCCCTCGAGCCGCCGCTCCATCTCGGCCACGGTGACCGGCTCGGTGATCTCGGGCACCTCCGCCGGACGGGTGAGCCAGCGCACCAGGGGCTTGAGCACCCCGAACACCAGGAGCACCCCGAGCACCAGCACGAGGCCGTACCGCACGAAGGGCAGCACGGCCGGCGAGGTCCACCACGGCCCGGCCTCCGCCACCCCGACCTCGGCCGGCTGGAACGGGATGCTCGTGACCTCCACGGCGTCGCCCCGGGCGGGGTCGGCGCCCACGGCCTTCTCCACCAGGGCCTTCAGCCGGGCCAGGTCCTCGGCGGGCCGCGGCACGAACTCCCGGCCGTTCTCCCCCTCCTGGTAGGTGCCGTCCACGGCCACGGCCACCGAGATCTTCCGGAGGGTGCCCGGCCCCTTCTCGACCCGGGTCACCTTCTTCGAGACCTCGTAGTTCACGGTCTCGGTCTCCCGGCTCGAGCTCGAGCCGGCCGCCCCGGCCTGGGCCGGCTGGCCCTGCCCCACGTTGGAGGCCACCCCGGGCACCCCGGCCGGCCCGGGCGGGCCCGTGGATGACTCGGTGACCCGCTCCTCGCTCCGCACGGCCACCGCCTCCGGGTCGAAGGTCTCGGCGGTCTCCTCCACCTTGGAGAAATCGAACTCGGCCGCCACCTGGACCACGGCGGCCCCCTGGCCCACCACCCGCTCCAGGAGGTCCCGGACCCGGCGCTCCAGGTCCTTCTCGAAGGCCCGCTTGTACTCGAGCTGGCTCGCAGCCAGGAGGCCCGGCTCCTCCCCGCTCTCCCGGTAGAGCACGTTCCCCTTCGTGTCCACCACGGTGACCCGGTCGGGCGGCAGCCCCTCCACGCTCGAGGCCACGAGGTACACCACCCCGCGCACCTGCTTCGCCGTGAGCTGCCGGCCGGGCACGAGATCGAGAACCACCGAGGCCGAAGCCGGCTCCTGCTCGGTCTCGAAGAGCTTCTTCTCGGGGAGCACCAGGTGCACCCGGGCCCCCCGCACCCCGTCCATGTGGCGGATGGTCCGGGTGAGCTCCCCCTCCAGCGCCCGGGCGTAGTTCACCCGCTGGGCGAAGTCGGTCATGCCGAAGCTCGTGCGGTCGAAGATCTCGAACCCGACGGTGCCGCCCTGGGGGATGCCCTCGCCAGCCAACTGGAGGCGGACCTCGTAGACCCGGTCGGAGGGCACGAGCACCGTGGTGCCGCCCGACTCCAGGCGGTACGGCACCCCCTCGGCCTTGAGCTTTTCCACGACCTGGTAGGCGTCTTCCGGGGAGAGCCGGCTGAACAGAAGGGAGTACTCGGGGGCGCCGGCCCACAGGGCCAGCGTCACCAGAAGGGCGGTGATGAGGGCGGTCACCCCGATCAGGGTGATCCGCTGGGCAGTGGTAAGCCTGGCCCACAGTTCTCGGGCCTGGGCCAGGCCGGCATCCCAGATGGCCATCGACTAGATTCTCATCCCGGGCCAGAGTCCTTTGGGCTGGGCCGCGTGCGAACGGCCTTAGTTTCCTTGTTTCGGGCCGAAATTTCCAGTACGGGTTTTGCCAACGGCGCAGCGCCCCCGGGCTACACCTGCATCCGCATGATCTCCTGGTAGGCGTCCAGGATCTTCTGGCGGACCTCCATCATCAGCTTGAAGGCCACGTCAGCCTTCTCCACGGCCACCATCGCCTCCTGGACGTCCCCCTCCCCCTGGGCGGCGCGGGTCACCGCCTCGTCCGCCTCCTTCTGGAGGGCGTCCACCTTCTGGAGGCTCTCCGTCAGGAACTCCCCGAACCCCTTTTCCGCCTTGGCCTGGGCCGTCCCCTTGGCTCCCGCCGGCTGGGGAACCCCGAGTCCCGCAATCTCCTTCACCATCTGACACTCCTTCGCCCGTCCGTGGGCCTCGCCGGGCCCCCGTTCCCTAGATCTCCAGGGCCCGCAAGAGCATGTTCTTCGTGGCCTCGATCACGGTTACGTTCGCCTCGTACGACCGGGCCGCACTCAGGAGGTTCACCATCTCCACCGGCACCTCCACGTTGGGGTAGGCCACGAACCCCTGGGCGTCGGCGTCGGGGTGGCCCGGTTCGTACCGGAGCTTCGGCGGCGAGGGGTCCACCACCACGTCGGCCACCCGCACCCCGCGCACCGCGCCCGCCAGGGCCTCGTCGAAGGTGCCTGCGACCGGCGCGGCCTCGAACACCACGTCCCGCCGGCGGTACGGCCCCCCCTCGGGGGTGCGCGTGGTCTGTGCGTTGGCGAGGTTGGAGGCCACGGCCTCCATGCGGCTGCGCTGGGCGGCGAGCGCCGAGGCCGACACGTCGAGCAGTCGAAACCATCCGGTCATGGCGTCGTCCTCCCGGAGATCGCCTCCTTGAGTTTCCGGAACCGGGCCCCGAGCACCCGGGTCAGGAACTGGTACTCGATCTGGTTCTGGGCGAGTTTCGCCATCTCCCGGTCGATGTCCACGTCGTTGCCGTCGCGGCGGGGCACCCCGCCGGCCGCCACCACCTCCACCCGGCCGGGGGCCCGCGCGCCCCCGAGGTGCCGGGGATGGGTGCGGGCCATCGGAAGCCCGGCCCGCTCCAGCGCCCGCTCGAACCTAACGTCCAGGGCCCGGTAGCCGGGGGTGTCGGCGTTCGCCACGTTGGCGGCGATCACCGCCTGCCGCCGCTGCCGGTACCGCAACTCGTCGACCAGGGGGCCGACCGCCCCATCCATCGCCTGCAGGAACCCCATGGGAACCCCTCCGGAACCGCCGGTGTGCACCTCCGCCCCGGCCTTTGCAAGGCGCGGGCCAACGGTTCCGCCCCCTCGGAGGGCCGGCGCACAGCCGACTCCCGGAGGCCGGCCCCCACCTCCGGGGTCCGAACGATTCCCCCCGGGGGGTCAGTCGGCTCCCCCGTCCTCCTCGTCCCCTTCGCCCCCGACCCCGTACGCCTTGAGCTTGGCCCGCAGGGTCTTCACGTTGATCCCGAGGGCCCGGGCCGTGGCCTTCTTGTTGCGGCCGTGTTGCTCGAAGGCGGCCAGGATGATCCGGCGCTCCATCTCCTCGAGGGTGCCATCCACCCGGAGCTCCCCCTCCTGCCGCACCGCGCCCTTGCCGAGCAGCAGGTGCTCGGGCCGGATCGGCCCGCCCCGGGAGATCACGGCCGCCCGCTCCACGGTGTTCTGGAGTTCGCGCACGTTGCCGGGCCAGTCGTGGGAGGCGAGCGCCCGTTCGGCCTCGGCCGTGAGCTCGGCCTCGGCCAGCCCGTAGGCCCGGCGGGCCCGTTCCAGGAAGTGGCGGGCCAGGGGCACGATGTCCCGCGGGCGGCGCCGCAGCGGCGGCACCTCGATGGGGATGACCTGGAGCCGGTAGAAGAGGTCCTCCCGGAACCGGCCCCGCCGCACCTCCTCGGGCAGGTCGCGGTTCGTGGTGGCCACCACCCGCAGTTCCAGGGGGATCGGTTTGCGCCCCCCCACCCGCTCCACCTCCCGCTCCTGGAGCACCCGGAGGAGCTTGGCCTGGAGGGCGGGCTCCATCTCGCTCACCTCGTCGAGCAGGATCGTGCCGCCCTGGGCCTGCTCGAACCGGCCCGGCCGCGCCTCCGTGGCCCCGGTGAAGGCCCCCTTCTCGTGGCCGAAGAGCTCGCTTTCCATGAGGTTCGCCGGCACCGCCGCGCAGTTCACACCCACGAAGGGGCCGTCGGCCCAGGGGGAGAGCTCGTGGATCCGGCGCGCCACCACCTCCTTGCCGGTGCCGCTCTCGCCCGTGATCAGCACCGTGGCCCGGGTGGCCGCGGCCGCCTCGATCAGGGCCAGCACGGGCTCCATCGCCGGGTCCTCGGCCACGAACGCGGTCTTGGGCCGCCCCCTCGGCCGGGGCGTCGCCCGGGCCAACACCGAGGAGATCTTGGCCAGGAGCACCTCGGGGCCGAAGGGCTTTTGCAGGAAATCCAGCGCCCCGAGCTTCATGCTCTCCACGGCCGCGTCCACCGACCCGTGGGCCGTGATGACCAGGGCCGGGGTGTGGGGGGCCGCCGCGCTCATCCGCTCGAGGAGTTCGATCCCCCCCACCCGGGGCATCCGGAGATCGGTGACGACCAGGTCGAAGGACCGCCGCCGCAGGAGGTCGAGGGCCTCCTGGCCGTCGGCCGCCAGGGTGCAGTCGTACCCCGCCTTGCGCAGGGTCAACTGCAAGGCCAGGCGCATGTCGGGATCGTCGTCCACCACCAGAAGCTGTTTCGCCTCGCTCACGGGAACTCCGGGGGCACCGCTGGGACGTTGGGACGTTCGGATGCTAGGACGCAAGACCTCTCGGAATCCTGAATCTTCGCCTTCGGCCCGGGCCACACCATGGACGAGCCCTGTATGGGACTTCCGCCGAAACGCGAGAAGCCCGGGAAAATCCCCTGTTCCGACACCTGGACGAGCCCGGTTCCGTGGGAGCCGCTTCCGTGGCAGGGGTCAGAGTTCAGAAACGGAGTCCAGGGAAGTCCTGTCTTCTGTCTTCTGTCCTCTGTTCACCGGCCCTTGGCACCGGCTCAGGTCGGGGCATCGGCCGGGAACACCAGGGTGAAGGCGGCTCCGCCCCAGGGGGATCCGTCCACCCCCACCCAGCCGCCGTGGGCCGCCACGATGCGCTGGACGATCGCGAGCCCCAGGCCCACGCCCCGCGCCCGGGTGGTGTAGAAGGGGTCGAAGATCCGCTCCCGCTCCTCCGGGGGCACCCCCGGGCCGTCGTCCTCCACCACCACCCGCACCGCGCCCGGGCCCTCGTCGGGAGCGGGGCCGCAGACGACCCGCACCCTCCCCCCCGCCTCCACCGCCTGGGCGGCGTTGAGGAGCACGTTGAGGAGCGCCTGGCGCACCAGGTCCGGATCGACCCGGGCCGGGGCCGGTTCCACCTGTTCCTCCAGCACCGCGTCCTTGGCCCGGAGCGCCGACCGGGCGTACAGCACCGCCTCGGCCACCACCTCCGCGAGGTCGCAGGCCGCCCGGCGGGGCTCCACCTGCCGGGCGAAGAGGAGGAGATTCCCGGTGATCCGGGAGAGGTTCTGGAGGCCCTTGAGCACCTGGGCCGCCAGGTCCTCGTGGGCCGACCCCCGCAGCTCCTCCACCAGGTGGCTCGCGAAGAGCTCCAGGCTCCCCAGGGGGTTTCGGATCTCGTGGGCGATGCCGGCCGCCATCTGCCCCATGGCCACGAGCCGGCGGTTCCGCTCCTCCTGCTCCTCCAGGCGCCGCAACCGGGTGACGTCCTGGAACACCACGACCCAGCCCCCCCGGTTCTCCGGGCCGCCCCGCAGCGGCGACACCCGAAGCCCCAGGAGCACCCGCTCGCCGTCGGGCCGTACCAGGGTCAGGGTCGGCCGGGCCTTCCCCTGGAGGGCCTCCAGGTCCGCCGCCTCCGGCTCCTCGAACCGGAACACCTCGCCGAAGGGCCGGCCCGCCGTTTCGGGGCCGAACCCGGTGATCTCCTGGGCCGCCCGGTTGATGGTGGCGATGAGGCCCTCGGCGTCCACGGCCACGACCCCGCTCGGCACGCTTTCCAGGAGGTGCTCGAGGTACCGGGCCAGGTGCTCGGTTTCGGCCCGCGACCGGCCGAGCTCCCGGTCCTTCGCCTCGAGCCGGGCCCGAAGCTCCCGCACCTCGTCCTGGAGGCGCGCGTAGGAGCCCTGGAGGCGCTCGGTGGCCTCCTGGAACCGGAGCATGGCCTCCCGGAGCTCCTCCGGCACCGCGGGGCTCACCGCTTCCCCTCCGCCGCCCGGAGCTCCCAGGCCCCGGAAAGGGCGCGCGCAACGGCCGCCACGACCGGGTCGGGCGACTCCTGGAGCCCCTTCCACACCTCGGGATCCGCCCCGGCCTCACCGGGCCGGGCCTGCGCCAGGGCCGCGAGGAGCCGGTCCACCGGCTCGGTGGCCCCCTTCAGCTCCGCCGCCGCCTCCCCAAACCGGCCCGACGCAAACGCGAGCCGCCCCCCCACGACCGGGTCCGGGGCGACGAGACCCTCCCGCGCCGGCGGCGGGATCTCGGCCCACAGCCGACGGCGGGTTTCCCAGGCGTGGAGCAGGGCGTCGGCATCGGCCTCGGCGCGGCCGATCCGGTCGGCCTCCACCCGGACCCGGTACCGGGCGGCCGCGTCCGGCGCCTGGGCCAGCGCCGCCTGGAAGGCCTTCCGCGCCGCCTCGGCGTTCCCCCGGTCGGCCTCGACCCGGGCCCAGGCCAAAAGCGCCCGCCAGTCGCCCGGCCGGCGTCTCGCCCACCGCTCCACGGCCTCGGGCTCGCCCCGTTTGGCCCGCACCCGCACCTCGGCCGCCTCCAGCTCGGCCGGCGACACGGCCCGGGTCGGAAGGGTCCGCAGCTCGGCATAGAGTTCCAGGGCCCGGTCGTAGGCCCCAACGGCCTCGGCGGCCCGGGCCGCATCGCGGTAGAGCCCCCCGAGGTCCCGGGTGGGGACCCAGGCGGCCGCCTCCCGGAACCGCTCGAACAGGAGGAGCGCCCCGGCCGGATCCCCCGGGGCCCCCACGGCCGCCTCGAGCCACCCCATGAACCGCTCGTACGCCCGACCGGACTCGGGCGACTCGGGGTAGTCCCGGAAGGCCCGCTCCAGGTACCGAAGCGCCGCGGGCAGGTCCCCCTCCCTCCGGGCCAGGGCGGCCAACCCCGTCAGGGCCCGCTGGGCTGTCGGGGCATCCGGTCCGGCCGCCAGGGCCTCGAGCTCCGGCCTTGGGCGGTAGAAGATGCGGTAGGCGGGGTAGGGCTCGGTGAGCTCCACCTCGTCGGCGTGCTCCACCCCGAGGAGCGCGAGCCGCAGCCGGGCCTCCCGGGCGGCCTCGGCCGGGGCCGGCCCGTCGAGGAGCCGGCCGTAGGCCGCGGCGGCCCGGGCCACCTCCCCCCGGCCCTCCCAGAGGGCCCCCACGTCCAGGAGGGCCTGGGCCCCCTCGGGCGTGCCGGTCCGGTCGGCGGCCAGGGTTTCCAGGAGCGCCGCCGCCTCTTCCACCCTTTCCGCTTTCCGGAAGGCGTCGGCCATGGCCCGGGCCGTCTCGACCCGCACCCGCCAGCCCTCCGGGTCGGCGCGCCGGGCCTCGTCGAACGCGGCCAGGGCCCCGCGCTCCTCCCCGGCCCGCCAGAGGCTCTCGGCCCGGAGGTAGAGGGCCGTGGCGCGGCCCTCGGCCCCCGGGTAGTCCCGGAGCCAGGCCTCCCACAACTCCGCCGCCCGGCCGTACCGCCCGGTCTCGAGGGCCAGAGCCGCGAGGTCGAACCGCAGGGCCGCCCGCCAGGGTTCCCGGCTCTCCGGCAGCGCCGTTTCGTAGGAGGTCTCGGCCGCCTCGGGAAACCCCTGGATCCGCTGGATGTTCCCCAACTGGAACCAGCACCAGGCGGTCTCCTCGGGGGCCAGATCCTCCTTCACCAGGATCCGGAACACCCGTTCGGCCTGCCACAGGGTGTCGCCGCCCGCGAGGTAGAGGGCGTCGGCCCACAGCCCCCGCAGCCGGGCCGGGGCGTCGGCCCGGGCCGCCTCCCGCCCCACCACCTGGGCCACCCGGGCCGGATCGGAGGCCAGGGTGCGGCCCGCCTCGGCCCACAGGGCCTCCTTGCCGGGCACGGGGCCCGCCGACAGGAACGGGCTCCACCCGGGGTCCACGGCGGCCAGCACCACGGCCCCGGCCGGCCCCGCCGCCGCAAGCGTCGCCCCGAGAACCAGTGTCGCCACGATCCGCCTCATGCGTCCCTCCCGGCCAGCCGCCGCCAGAACCCCCCCGTCCCCCGGGCCTCGGCCTCCCGGCCCAGCAGGCGGTCCGCCAGGGCCTGGACGCACCGGGCCGCCGGGCTCCGGGGGAAGGCCGAGACGAACGCGGCCTGGCGCCGGGCGGCCCGGGCCACGTGCTCGTCCCGGATCACATACCCCGCCCACTCCACGGTGCGCCCCAGGAACCGCCGCACCACCTCGTCCAGGCGGCCGAACACGGCCCGGGCGGCCGCCTCGTCGTCCGCGCTGTTCACCACCACCCCGACCCGGGCCTCGGGTTCCCGGGCCCACAGCACCTTTATGAGGCCGTAGGCGTCGGTCAGGGCGGTGGGCTCGGCGTTCGTGACCACCCACACCTCCCGGGCCGCCGCGCACAGGTCCACCACGTTGCGGCCGATGCCGGCCGCGGTGTCGATCAGGAAGAACTCGGCCCCGGCGGCCAGCCGCCCGGCCTCGGCCACCAACCGCTCCCGGGCCGCCGGGTCGAGGTCGGCGAGCTCCTCCACCCCCGAGGCGCCGGGGATCACCCGCAGGCCCGGCAGCACCTCCACGGGGATCTCCTCGGGCCGCGCCTCGCCCCGGAGCAGGTGGCCCAGGTTCCGGGCGGGGTTCAGGTTCAGGAGGATGTCCAGGTTCGCCAGCCCGAAGTCGGCGTCGAGCACCACCACCTGCCGGCCTCGGCCCGACAGGGCCACGGCCAGATTGGCCACGAGGCTCGTCTTTCCCACCCCGCCCTTCCCGCTCGTCACGGCGAGCACCCGGGCCCGGTCGGCCGCCACCGGGCCGGCCGCCTGCCTCGTGCGGGCGAGTTCCCGCAGCCGCTGGGCCTGGTCCCTCACGCCTCCCCCTCCACCCCCCGCACCAGGTACGCAGCCACCCGATCTGGCCGGGCCTCCTCGATGTCGTCGGGCACGTTCTGGCCGGTGGTCAGGTAGCTCAGGGGGAGCCGCGACACGAGGGGCAGCCCCAGGAGCGGGCCGTGGCACTCGGTCTCGTCGAGCTTCGTCAAAAGCAGCCGGCTCGGCCGGACCGCGGCGTAATGCCGCAGGATCCGCTCCAGGTCCCGGCCCCGGGTCGTCACCGAGAGGACGAGATGGACCTCGGCCTCCACCTCGGGCGGCAGGAGCTCCAGGAGCTCGGCCAGGCTCTCCTCGTCCCGCGGGCTTTGGCCGGCCGTGTCCACGAGCACGAGCTCCCGGTCGGCATAGCCCCGCACCGCCTCCACAAAGGACGCCCGGTCCAGGGCCACCCGGATCGGCACCCCCATGATGTTGGCGTAGGTCTTGAGCTGCTCCACCGCCGCGATCCGGAAGGTGTCCACGGTCAGAAGCCCCACCCGCCGGTTCTCCTGGAGGGCGAACCGGGCCGCGAGCTTCGCCACGGTGGTGGTCTTCCCCACCCCGGTCGGGCCCACGAACACGGCGACCCGGGGCCCGTCGGTCCCGGGTTCCAGGGGGCCGGCCACCCTGACGGTGCGGGACACGAGCTGCCGGAACGCCGCCACCTCGCGGCCCGGGGGCACGGCGCCCTCGTCCACCTTCTGCTGGAGGAACCCGAGCACCCGGGCGGCCAGGGACGGGTCCACGTCGATCGCCTCCAGGTGGTCGTGAAGCCGGCGCAGGGCCGGGGCGAGCTTGAGCCGCTCAAACCGGCCGGTCTCCTCCAGGAGCCGCTCGACCTTGGCCACCAGGGCCCGCACCTCCGAGGTCACGGCATCGGCCGGGCCGGGCCGGGGCCGGCGGGCCAGGAGGTCGAGCTCCTCCCGCAGGCTGTCGATGTCGGCCTGGAGGGCCAGGATGGCTCCGCCGTCCGGCGCGGGCCCGGGGCGCGGGGGGGGTGCGGGCTCGGCCCGGGCCGGCGGCACCGGGGGCCCGGCCCGCTTGGCGAGGTCGTCCAGATCGGCCGCGGCCGTGACCTCCAGGATCGGCCGACCCAACATCCCGAACACGCCCTTGCCGGGCTTGACCTGCCGGGTCGAGAGGATCACGGCGTCGGGCCCGAGCTCCTCCTTGATCTTCCGGAGGGCCTCGGCCATGTCCACGGCCTGGAACTTCTTAACCCTCAAGGCTCACCACCCGCACGGTGCGAATCGGGCCCTCCACCTCGTTGTGGCTCAGGACCACGAGGCTCGGGAGGACCCGTTCCGTGAGCTTCCGCAGGGGCAACCGCAGGGCCGGGTTGGTCAACACCACGGGCACCAGGTTCTCCATCGTGGCGGCCTCGGCGGCCCGGCCCAGGGCCGTGAGCACCCGCTGGGCCAGGGCCGGCTCGAGCGACAGAAACGACCCGTGCTCGGTGCGCTGCACGGCCCCCAGCAGGGTCTCCTCCAGCCGGTGGTCCAGCGCGATCACGGGAAGTTTTCCGTCCTCGTCCTGGTACTGCTTGGTGATCGCCCGCCGCAGGGCCGCCCGCACGTACTCCGTGAGCGGTTCCGGGTTTTTGGTGACCGGGGCGTAATCGGCCAGGGTCTCGAGGATCGTGCGCAGATCCCGGATGCTCACCCGCTCCCGCAGCAGGTTCTGGAGCACCTTTTGCACCACCCCCAGGGGCAGGAGCCCCGGCACGAGCTCCTCCACCAGGGCCGGCGCCTGCTCCTTGACCACGTTCAGCAGGTTCTGGGTCTCCTGCCGGCCCAGGAGCTCGTGGGCGTTTTGCTTGATGATCTCGGTCAGATGGGTCGCGATCACGGTGGAGTGGTCCACCACCGTGTACCCCTTGATCTGGGCCTCCTCCCGCCGCTCCTCCGGGATCCACAGGGCGTCGAGGCCGAAGGCGGGCTCCTTGGTGGGGATCCCCTGGAGCCCCTCCTCCCCGATGCCCGGGTTCATGGCCAGCAGATGGCCCTCCTTCAGCTCGGCCCGGGCCACCTCGATGCCCTTGACCAGGATCATGTACTCCCCGGGCCGGAGCTGAAGGTTGTCGCGGATGCGCACCGGCGGCACCACCACCCCCATCTCCAGGGCGATCTGGCGGCGAATCGACCGGATCCGCTCCAGCAGGTCGCCGCCCTGCCCGGGGTCCACCAGGTGCAGAAGGCCGTAGCCCACCTCGAGCTCGAGCACGTCCACCTGGAGGAGCGGGGTCACGTCCTCCGGCCCGGCCGGCGCCGGGGGGGCTTTCTGGGCCTCGCGCCGAGCCGCCTCCTCCCGGCGGCGGGCCTCGGCCTCGCGCACCCTCTTGAGGCTATAGGCGGCACCCCCCATGACCCCGGAGAGCACGGCGAACGGAAAGAAGGGCAGCCCGGGCACCACCCCAAGCACGAGGAGCACCCCGCTCGCCACCCCCAGGGCCTCGGGCACCTGGCCCAGTTGCTTCGGCAGCACCTCCCCCAGGTTCGACTGGCTCCCGGCCCGGGTGACCAGGATGCCGGCCGCGGTGGAGATGATGAGCGCCGGCATCTGGCTCACCAGGCCGTCGCCCACGGTCATGGTGGTGTAGGTGCGGACGGCCTGGTCCAGGGGGATCCCGAGCTGGAGCACCCCGATCACAAGGCCGCCCAGGATGTTGATGCCGGTGATCACGAGCCCGGCGATGGCATCGCCCCGCACGAACTTGCTCGCACCGTCCATGGCCCCGTAGAAGTCGGCCTCCCGGGCGATCTCGTCGCGCCGGCGCCGGGCCTCGGCCTCGTCGATCAGGCCCGCGTTCAGATCGGCGTCGATGGCCATCTGCTTGCCGGGCATGGAATCCAGGGTGAACCGCGCGCTCACCTCGGCGATCCGGGTGGCGCCCTTCGTGATCACCACGAAGTTGATCACCACCAGGATCAGGAAGATCACGATCCCGACGACGAAGTTCCCCCCCACCACGAAGGAGCCGAAGGCCGCGATGATCCGGCCGGCACCCTCGATGCCCTGGCTCCCCTGGGTCAGGATGAGCCGCGTGGACGAGATGTTGAGGGCCAGCCGGAACAGGGTGGCGATGAGCAGCACGCTCGGAAACAGGGAAAAATCGAGCGGCCGCTCCGTGTACATCGCCAGGAGGAAGATGAGGACGGAGAAGCTGATGTTGAGGGCCAGCAGGAGGTCCAGGACTCCCCGGGGCAGGGGCAGGATCATGAGGAACACGATGCTCATGACCCCGGCCGCCACGAGCACCCCGCTGTGGCGGTTCAAAAAGGCGGGAACCGAAAGGCTAGCTCCTCGATCCATGGGACGCGGGGTGGGCCTCCTGGGGGGTTAGATGACGTCCGCGCACGTGCGCCGGAATGTACCACAACCGCCCCGGGGGGAACACCTTTTCGCCGGGGGGCGGCGACGGGGGCAGCCTCGCGGCCCCCGCGCGGCGTCGAGGCTTCAGGCCCCGGGCTTGGGAACGAAGCTTACCTCCACCCAGAAGGTGTCTCCCTCCACCTCGAAGGGCACCACGAGGCACGGGCCCTGGCCCTTGTGCTCGATCTCGTGGTTCTTGCCCGCCACAATGGTGGGGATCGCGATCCGGAACTGGTAACCCTCCTTGGTGAGGGCGGCCTTCGCGCCTCCCGCGATCATGTTGGCGATCTCGCCGACGGCGTCCCGCACCCCCTCGTCGAGGCCGTTGGCCTCCTCCCCCACCATGGCGGCGTACACCCGCCGGGCGAGCGCCTCCGAGAACGTCACGGCCACGGAACCCACGGCCTCGCCGGCCAGGCCGATCACCCCGCTGATGTCCCCCGCGGCCGCCCGTTCGGTCTTCACGAACGGCTTGCCCCGCTTCGGCTGGATGCCTGCCATGACCTCCAGTGCGTTCACGGTGGCCGCGATGAAGGGGTTGATGTACTCCACGTTGAACATGGGTCGGCCCCCGCGATTACGCGCCCAGCACCCGTTCGATCTTTTCCTTCAGAGTGTCAGGGGTGAAGGGCTTGACGATGTAGTCCGTGACCCCGGCCTTGATCGCCTCGAGAATCTCCTTCTTGGCCGCCTCGGTGGTGACCATGATGATGGGGATTTCCTTGTACTGGGGGTTCGAACGAAGCGCCTTCACGAAGGTGAGCCCGTCCATCTCGGGCATATTCCAGTCGGTGAGCACGAGCCCCACCCCGGCCATCTTCGCCAGGCCGTCCACGCCGTGCTCGGCCTCGACCACGTCGGTGTAGCCGAGGCGGTTCAGGGTGTTCTTGATGATCCGTCGCATGGTGGAAGAGTCGTCGACCGTAAGGATCTTCACCGCAGCGAACCTCCGTTTAGGGGGTGGAGAAAAACCGATGCTCCTACGGATCGGACGGGAACACGGAAACTTTAGGGCGTCGGTTCACCCGGGTGTCCATCGCCCCCCTCTCTCACCTGGTTCGGCCGCCCGTTGTGCCCGGGCTCGGAATCCGGTACCCTCCGCCGCCGCTTCACGCCCGTTGGGCGGTTTCGATTTCCGGTCGCCTGCCGCAAACCGGCGCTCGGGGCGCGCCCCCGGCGCTCCCCCGGGGCGAAGGTCCAAGAAAAAAACTCCGCGGCGTGGGCCCCGCCCCCACGGGTTGGCTCGGGCGCTCCCACGAAAACCCGAACGGTTTCAGTAGCCCGGCACCGCGAGAAAGGAAACGACCGTGAACACCCCCTACCCCTTGAACGTCCGCTTCCTCCGCCGGCTCCTCATCGCCGCCGACGACCTCGTTCACTTCGCCGTGGCGCTCGTGATGCTCGCCTGCGCGGGCGTGGTGCTCGTGCAGGCCGTGGCGCAGCTCGCCCGCCCCGGCCTCGCCGCGGTGCTCCATGCGCTCAACGACGTGCTCCTCGTGCTCATCATCATGGAGCTCCTTTGGCCCGTGGTCCGGTTTCTCAAACGGGAGCCCTTCAGCCTGAACCCCTTCCTGTACGTGGGCATCATCTCGAGCACCCGGCGGATCCTCCTGCTCGAGGCCGAGCATTCCCTCGCCTCCAAGGTGCACGAGGGTCAGTGGCAGGCCCTCTGGCCGCCCCTTGTTGACATCGGGGCCAACGTGGTGGTGATCCTGGTGCTGGCCCTGGCCCTGCGGATCGTGGCGGGCCCGGGGCACCCGGCCGCCCGCACCTGACCGAGGCTGGGGTTGGATCCCGGGGGCCGACCGGTCCTATACTGTCGCGTTCCCCCACCGCGGAGGCCCCGATGCGCCTGTCGGTCGTGCTGCCGGTATACAACGAAGAGGAAAACCTCCCGATCCTCGCCCGGGAACTCCGGGATGTGGTCGCCGGGCTCGCCCCGGACTGGGAGGTGGAAACCGTGTTCGTGGACGACGGGTCCACCGACCGGAGCCGAGAGCGCATGCTGGAGATCCGACGGGACTATCCGGAGCTCGGGGTCCGGATCGTGGCCCTCGATCGGAACTGGGGGCTCACGGCCGCCATGGACGCCGGATTCCGGGCGGCCCGGGGAGAGGTGGTGGTGACCCTCGACACCGACCTCCAGAACGACCCTGCCGACATTCCCCGGCTCCTGGGCCACCTCGACCGGGCCGACGTGGTGGTGGGCATCCGGGCTAACCGCCGGGACCCGTTCGTGAAGCGCGTGAGCTCCCGCATCGCCAACGCGATCCGCAACCGGGTGACCCACGACGACATCGTGGACACCGGGTGCTCCCTCAAGGTGTACCGCAAGGCCTTCCTCGACCGGCTCAAGCTCTACACGGGGCTCCACCGGTTCCTGCCCACCCTGCTCAAGCTCGAGGGCGCCCGGGTGGTCCAGGTGCCGGTGAACCACCGGCACCGACGGTACGGGAGGCCCAAATACCACCTCTGGAACCGGCTCGTGGGACCGCTCCTGGACCTCTTCGCGGTGCGCTGGATGCAGAAGCGGCACCTGGGGTACCGCTGGGAGGAGATCCCATGAGGTGGGATCCTTGGCTCGTCCTGGGGTTCACGGCCCAGGCCATGTTCTCCGGCCGGATGCTGGTGCAGTGGATCGTGACGGAACGAAAGCGACGCAGCACCGTGCCCAAGGCGTTCTGGTACCTGTCGCTGGCGGGAAGCGTCCTCCTGCTCATCTACGCGCTCCACCGCCGGGACCCGGTGTTCATCCTGGGGCAGGCGTTCGGGTCGGTGGTGTACGTTCGCAACCTCATGCTGTGGAAGGGAGACCCGGCGGATGCCCAGGGCGCGTGACCTGGCCGCCTGGGGCCTCGCGGCCGTGGCCCTCTGGGTGGGCCTGGGTTCGTACGGCCTCGTGGAACCCTCCGACGCCCGTTACGCCGAGATCGCCCGGGAGATGTGGGCCTCGGGCGACTGGCTCTTCCCCCGCCTCCTCGGCATCCACCATTTCCACAAGCCCCCGCTGGTCTACTGGGTCACGGCCCTGGGCTACGGGCTGGCCGGCCCCACGGAGTGGGGGGCCCGGCTCGGCCAGGGGGTGCTGGCCACCCTCCTCGTCCCGGTGCTCTGGCGGTTCGCCCGGCGGCATCTCGCGCCCGGGGCGGCCACCTGGGCCGCCCTGTTCGCGGCCACCACCCCGGCCGTCGTGGGCGCCGAGCGCATGGTCACCACCGATCTTCTCCTGTGCCTGTGCCAGACCGTGGCGCTCACGGCGGCGTACGAGATCTGGAACGGGTCGGCCGGGCGGGGGGAGCGGGTCGCCCTCTACCTGGCCCTCGGCGCGGCGTTTCTCACCAAGGGGCCGGTGGGGTGGATCGTGCCCCTGCTCGTGCTCCTCGCGTTTCTCCCCTTCCACCGGCGGGGGGCCGCCGAGCGGGTCGACTGGGGCCTGGCGTGGGGGGTGCCCCTGGCGCTCGCCGTGGCGCTTCCCTGGTACGCCTATGCCATGGGGGCGGTGCCCGGGCTCCTCGATTATTTCCTCGGGGGCCAGATCGCCAGCCGCCTGAAGGAAGGGGGCATGGGGCACCCCCATCCCTGGCACTACTACCTGTACGTGTTCCCGGCCCTGGGGCTCCCCTGGGCGCTCCTCGCCCCCGCGGGCCGCAGGGCTGCGGCCCGGGCGTCGGAACCCCTGGCGTGGTTTCTCGGGGCGTGGGCCCTGGTGCCCCCGATCTTTTTCAGCCTACCCGCCACGAAACTGCCCCTTTACGTGCTCGCCGCCTATCCCGCAATGGCCCTGCTCGCGGCCCAGGCCCTGGCGGCCGCGGCCGGTGAGGTCCGGGTTCTTTTGCGGGCGGTGGGATTCGGGTTCGTGCTGGTGGCCGTGGCGGCCCTCGTGGTGGGGCTCGGGGTCGTGCCGCTCCGTGGCGGGGATCTGGCGGCCATGGACCGGGCAGCCCTGGGAACCGTGTTCCTGCCGATCGCCGCGGTCCTCGCCGCCGCCGGCGCCGGAGCCGCCACCTGGGCCGCGGACCGGGGGTTTCGTCCCGATCTCGCGGCCCTCTGCATCGCGGCCGGTCTGGCCCTCACGGTGGGCTGGGCCTTCAGCCGGGGGGACGCCCTCCCCCTGCGAACCGCCAGACCCACCGCCCGCAAGGCCCTCGAGCAACTGGGCCCGGATACCCTGCTCGCGGAATACAGGTCGCTGTCGGCGGGCTTCGCGTTCTACACCGGCCGACTCCCGGTGCTCGGCGGGATCTCCCGGGAGACCCTGTTCGAGGGACCCGAGGTCGAACGACGCGTGCTGAACCGGGAGGCGTTCCTGGACTTTTGGAGGGGCCCGCGCCGCGTGGTGGCGCTCACCCGGCCCAAGTACCGCAAGGACCTCCCGGGGGGGCGGGACCTCGCCCGGGGGAACGGATACGTGCTGGTGGAGAACCGATGAGGGGTTGGCTCGAAGGGGCGGCCGCCTGGCTCGTGGCCACCGTGGGAGCTCTGGGGTACCCCGGGGTGGTGGCCCTCATGTTCCTGGAGAGCTCGTTCTTCCCGTTTCCGAGCGAGGTCGTGGTCCCGCCCGCGGGGTACCTGGCGAGCCGCGGCGAGATGCACCTCGGCCTCGTGATCGCCGCGGGCGTTCTGGGGAGCCTGCTGGGGGCCCTGTTCAACTACGGGCTCGCCGTGTGGCTCGGCCGGCCGTTCCTCCTGCGCTGGGGCCGGTACGTGGGGCTCACGCCCCGGGCGCTCGAACGGGTAGAGGACTACTTCCGCCGGCACGGCGAGATCAGCACCTTCGTGGGCCGGCTCGTGCCCGGGGTGCGGCAGTACATCTCGTTTCCGGCGGGGCTCGCCCGCATGCGGCTCGTGCCCTTCTGCCTGTACACGGCGCTGGGCGCCGGCATCTGGGTGGCGATCCTGGCCTGGATCGGCTACTTCGTGGGGAACAACCAGGAGAAGGTCGTGGAGTACGCCCACCGGGCGTTCTGGTACCTGCTGCCGGCCCTCGTGGCCCTGTGCGGGATCTACGTCTGGCGCCACCGCGCCCGCACCCCGAACGGATGACCCGGCCCAACTGCCTGCGGTGCCGACACTTCTACGTGACCTGGGACCCCCGGTTTCCCCGGGGCTGCCGGGCCCTCGGGTTCAAGACCCAGGGGATCCCGGCCGACGAGGTGCGCCGGGCCTCGGGCCGCGACTGCCTCTTCTTCGAGCCCCGGCCGGGCAAGGGCAGGTCCGGGTGAGGCTTGTTTCGGCGGGGACGGTAGGACGCCCGGACGCGAGGACGCTGGGACGCGAAAACCTTTCATAGCTTCAGCGTTTCCACCCGTCCCTTCCTGTGGGGGCCGACGCCGTACCAGGGGTCAGAATTCAGAGGCCAGGTATCAGAGAAACCCTGTCCGCTGTCGTCGGTCCACTGGACCCTGACACGGCCCCCCTCTCCTGAGAACCCCGGCCTGCCCCGGATCATCCCCCCTTCACGAGGGGCAGGCACGCCCGAAACTCGTCGCTGCCCGCCCGGCCGAGGAGTTCGTACAGGGCCGACTCCCAGCAGGTCACCACGCCCCCCGCCTGCCGGACCCGCTCGAAAGCCACGTCGCGGTCGGCGGGATTCCGGGAGGCCACGGCGTCGGCGACCACGTGAACGCCGTAGCCCCGCTCCAGGGCCTGGAGCGCCGTTTGGCCCACGCAGATGTGGGCCTCGATCCCGCACAGGACCAGGGTTCGGCGACCGGTCGCCTCCAAAGCCCCCACGAACGCCTCGGACCCGAAGCAGCCGAAGTGGATCTTTTGGATGGGGCTCCCCGGCGCGAGCACGGCGGCGAGCGGCGGGGCCGTTTCGCCCAGGTTCTCCTGTTCCGTCCACAGAATCGGCAGGCCGACGATCCGCGCGGCCTCCACGAGCCGCCGGGCCCGGTCGACGACCCGGTCGGCGTCGGGAATGTGGGGCAGAAGCCGGACCTGCAGGTCCACCACCACCAGGACGGCGTCGGTTCGTTCGAGCAGCCATCGGGTCATAACCAACACCCACCGAAGGACTCGTTGCTACGGAAACTCGCGGGTGGGGGGCTGGTGGAGAGCCGGGGGCGGCCCCGCACGTCGCCGCGCCCCACCACGTCTGGATTGTTTTGGAAGATCCGGAACGTCCGCCACCGCCGCCCCGGCCTGCCGAGCCGACAACGGCATGGAAAGGCGCGGCGAAAAAGGTGCCGCACTCGCGCCCGGCCGGAACCAGTCCCCCACCCGCGGCCCGCAATACGTTTACCGGGGTTCGTCAGGGCTCCCTCTCCCCTCCCCCCGTCCGGCTACCGCCGGAAGACCGTGCGCATCGCCTCCGGGCCCTTGGGTTCCCGAGCCGACACGGCCACCTCCACCCCGGGCCCGTTCCGGCGGGCCCGCAGCTCCTCCACCCAGGTCCGGGCGAGGCACGCAATGGCCCGGGTCATGGGTCGGGGCACGTGGAGGATCAGCCGGTGCCCGCAGTCGCGGCACTCGAGGAAACACCCGAGGATCCATGGATAGGTGACGGCCCGGTCCACGAACTCGTTCACCACGGCCCGCACCCTGGGGTCCAGGTCGCCGAGGCGGTCCAGAAGCACCGGCCCGAAGGGCCGCCGGGCCGCTGCGGAATCCCGCCGTCGGTGCGCGGCCCGCTGGCGGGTCCGGCGCCATCTTAGGGAGGAGTGGGATCGGTCCATGGCGTTCAGCCTACCCCGGGCTAAGGATTCGGCAAGCGGGCACGGACCGTTCCGCCGGTCTTCACCCCCGCCAGATCTCCTGGACTCCCTGGATCACGAACTGCACGGCCAGCGACGCCAGCAAAAGGCCCATCAGCCGGGTCACCAGCCGGACCCCCGTGGGGCCGAGCCAACGCGACAGGGGCTCGGCCAGCCGAAACGCCAGGAACACCAGGACGGCGTTCGCCACCACCGCGAGCCACACGATTCCCGCCTCGGCCAGGCCGTGACCCGTATCGGTCAGCACCAACACGGCCGAGATCGCGCCGGGCCCGGCCAGCATGGGGATCGCCAGCGGGATCAGGGAGACGTCCTCCTTCTCCCGCGCGGCCGACTCCTCCTCCTCGGTGCGCTTCATCCGGTTGCCCCGGGCCTCGAGCATATCGAAGCCGACCTTCAGGAGGATCAACCCGCCGGTCACCCGAAACGCGGCCAGGGTCACGCCGAACAGGCCGAAAATGGCCCGACCCGCCAGGGAAAAGAACACGAGCACCGCCATCATGTACACCGTGGACCGCAGGGCCACCCGCCGGCGGGCCTCGGCCGGCAGGTCGGCCGTGAGCGCCAGGAACACCGGCATGTTGCCGATGGGGTCCAAGATGGCGAACAGCGTGGCAAACGCTTGGAGAAACTCGGGGAACACGCAAGCCTCCCTGGGTCCGGGGAAGACCGGGGGTTCTACCCCGAACCCCGCCCCCCGTGCAAGCCGGTCCGGCCCTCGGCCGCCGTTTGCGCGCGGGGCCCAACCTTCGTATTCTCCCACCGGGCACGTCCCCGTGGGGCCACGGAAGGGGTCCTTCTCCACTCCGCCCCAGGTCGGGGAGCGCGCCCAACGGTCCGAGCGCATGAGTCCGCTGGAATCCGAGAGGACGTTCGCCACCTCGTCGGGCGCCCATGGACCCGCCCCGAAGGAGTCACCCATGGCACTTCCGATCGAAGAAGCTCTGGCGCGTTTCGAGGCGATGTTCCGGGAGGCGGGGGAGCCTCCCGAGGCCTTCGAGACCTTTGCCCGCCTGTACCGGCGCTACCGGCAGGGGGAAACGGGAACGGTGGAGTGGGACCGCATCGAGCCCGCCGGTCCCGAGCAGATGGTGCCCCTGGAGGCGGCGGACACGCCCGAGGCCCGGCGCGAGGGCGAGCGGCGATGGGGGGAGCTCGTGTGGATCGTGCTCAACGGCGGGCTGGGCACGTCCATGAAGATGGACCGGGCCAAGAGCCTCGTACCCGTGAAGGGGAACCGGAGCTTCCTCGACCTCCTGGCCGACCACGTGCTCCGGCTCCGCCGGCGCACCGGGGTGGAGCTGCCCGTGCTCTTTATGAACTCGTTCGCCACCCGGGACGACACCCTGAGGGCGCTGGCGGGCAAGGGGCTGGAGGTCCGGGGCCTCCCCCTGGACTTCGTGCAACACCGGTTCCCCCGGATCCGCGAGGACGACGGCGGCCCGCTGGGCGCCGCGGGCGATCGCGACGCGTGGGCCCCCCCGGGCCACGGGAACCTGTATGCCGCCCTGGCCGGCTCGGGGGTGCTGGAACGCCTCCTCGACGCCGGGATCCGCTGGGCCTTCGTGTCGAACGCCGACAACCTGGGGGCGAGCCCCCACCTGGGACTGCTCGGTCACCTCGCCAACGAGAACCTGCAGTTCGCCCTGGAGGTGACGCCCAAGACCGAGGCGGACGTGAAGGGGGGAACCCTGGTGGTGAAGGACGGCAGGCTGGAGCTCCTGGAGATCGCCCAGGTGCCCCCGGGCCGGGAGGCCGAGTTCCAGGACATCCGGCGGTTCCGGGTGTTCAACACGAACAACCTCTGGGTGGACCTGGCCGCCGTTCGGGATCTCGTGTCCCAAGGGCGGGGCCTGGAGCTGCCCCTGATCGTGAACCGCAAGGAGGCCCGGGGGGTGGGGGTGGTGCAGCTGGAGACGGCCATGGGCGCGGCCATCGGTGCGTTCGAGCGGTCGCGGGGGATCGTGGTGGGTCGGGAGCGGTTCGCGCCGGTGAAAACCACCGACGACCTCCTGGCCCGGCGGAGCGACGCCTACGTGCCGGGCGACGAAAGCCCCCTCGTGCCCAACCCCGAGCGGGACCCCGCCCTCGGCCCGCTGGTGATCCGGCTCGACCCGCGCTATTACCGGTCGGTGGCGGACCTGGATCTGCGGATCCCCGACCCGCCGAGCCTCGTGCGGGCCCGCCGGCTCGAGGTCCGGGGGGACGTGCGCTTCGGAAGGGGCGTGGTGGTCGTGGGGGATGCCATCGTCGAAAACCCGGGCGGGGAGCCCCTCCGGGTTCCCGACGGGGAACGGCTAGGCGGCTGACTCGGCGACCAACCGCCGCAGCGATGCCAGCACGTCCCGGTCCAGGGCGCCGGCGACCCCCCGTTCCAACTGGGCCACGGCCTCCAACGGCGTGACGGGCGGACGGTACGACCGCTCGGAGGTAAGCCCCACGAACGCCTCGGCCACGGCCACGATCTTCGCCGCCGGGGGAATCTCTTCGCCCTGCCGGCCCATGTACCCCGAGCCGTCCTCCCTCTCGTGGTGGTACACGATGGCGTCCCGGTCGAGGCCGCGCACGCCCAACTGCTCCAGGAACCGCCAGCCCAGGAGGGGGTGTTCGGCCAGGTCCCGTCGCTCCCGGGGTCCGAGCCGCCTCGGCTCGGCGAGCCGCCGGATCCGGAAGCTCGCCTCCCCCAGGTCGTGGAACCGGGCGCTGGCCCGGATCCGCTCCACGGTCTCCTCGTCGTATCCCCGGGCCCGGGCCAACCGGCCGGCCCAATCGGCCACGGCGCGGGAGTGGCCGGGCATCCCCGGGATCATGTTCTCCACCATGTCCACGAGGTAGGCGAGCGACTCCCGGAGGAACCCCTGCCGGTCCCTCGAGAACCGTCGGAAAGCGTGGAGCACCAACCCGATCCGGTTCGCCACCGGCAGGAACCGGTCCCGGTCGTCCGGGGTGAACGCCGCCCCGTCGGAACGGTTGCTAAAGTGCACCACCCCCTCCAGCTCCCCCTGGGCCAGGAGGGGCACGCTCAGGAACGAGTCGGTGCGGTACCCTCCCACCCGGTTCAGCGGGGCCTCGTCTGCCTCCAGGTCCTCCGGGACGAGGAGCGGCGTTCGGTGTCGGGCCACCCATCCGGACACGGTCTCCGAGTCTAGGGGGACCCGGGTGGTCCGGATCACCTGGTCCCGGCCCTCGAACCCGAACGCCTCCTGGACCACGAGATGGCCGTCTTCCCGCACCATGAGGGAGATGCGGTCGGCGGGCACGACCTCGCGGCACAATCGGGCGACCCAGCCCAGGAGCACCCCCGCCTCCCGGGGCCGTCCCACCACGGCCTGGGCGGTCATACGGTCGATCAACCGGTCGCCGTCGGGCGCCTCGGGCCCTGGGGGCACGTAGTAGCGCCGCCCCGCCATCGCCCGGGCCCTCCCCAGCGAGTCCTGGGCCGTGTCCCAGAGACTCTCGGGTGTGTCGCCGTGTTCGGGCATCACCGCCGCCCCCATGCAGGGGTCAACCCGGATCCCCCCGCCGGGCACGAGTTCTGGGATGAGGGGCTGGGCAAAGGCCTCAAACAGCCGCCGCGCCAGGGCCGCCACCTCCTCTTTCCCCGCACCCGGAAGGATCATCGCCAGGGTCTCCGGCTGGATCCGGGCCAGGGTGTCGCTGCGTCGCCGGGTCCGGTTCACCGTGGCCACTACCGCCTGGAGAAGCGCGTCCGCAACCGCGGCGCCCCGCTCGGCCCGGATCCCGGGCAACGCGTCGATCCCGATCAGCAGCAGGGCCACCGGGGTCTGGGTGCGGGCGGCCCGGGCCACCTCGCCCCGGAAGTGCTGGTCGAAATACCGCCGGGTGAACACTCCCGTAAGGCGGTCGACGAAGGCGAGTTCCCGGGCGCGGTCGCCCGCCGCCAGGTCGTCCAACACCGGTTCGAAGCTCAGTGCGAACAGCCGCGCCATTCGCGCCTCGTCGGCTGTGAACCCGGGCTCCTCCCTCCGGATCAGCACGAGGAGTCCGGCGTCGCGCCCCGACGGCCCCAGGGGCACCACGAGGATGGAGCACGCCCCCAGCGGATCCAGCCAGCGGGAGGCCACCGAGGGGTCCCGCTCGGCATCGAGCACGGCCGGATGGACCGCCGGCCCCCGCGCGGCCGCGAACAGGCGCCGCAAGGGTTCCTCGTACCCCTCGGCCGCGCCCCGGGTCTCCAGGAACACCGGATCCGGGCCCACCTGCCAGAGGGCCGCGGCCCCGTCCCAGCGCAGGAGTGAGGAGGAGAGATCCACCAGGAGCCGCAGGGCATCCTCCAGCGAGGTGGCGCTTCGCGCCGCCCACTGGGCCTGGAAGAGGAGGTTCACCTCCCGCGGGTACCGGGACGCCCAATCGCCCGGGATCTCGAGCGGCACGGGAATCACACTGGAAGGGGGCATCGCGGTCGCCATGGCGAAACATCATCCTTTCCGCCGGGGGAGAGTGGTCGCAGCAGGCACGCACCTAACCGTCTCGGTGCACGAATGCAAACATCTTGCCGCGACTCGACTTTTTCGGGACCCACCGAGAACAGCCGGCTTCCGCAAGAAAGCCGACCGTTCCCCCCGCAAATGAGCGTGGCAAATTTAGCCCATTTGTGGAAATCTTTTTCCCTCTTTTCCCACCACCGTTCCGGCCACGGGTTGGATGCCGCCGGCATCCTCCCGGCCGGGACCGGGTCATCCCCGCTGCGCGCCCACGCCCACCGGTTCCCCCGCGATCAACTCGTCCACCTCCGCGCCCGTGAGTTCCTCCCGCTCCAGGAGCGCCCCCGCCACCCGGTCCAAGGCGCCGCGGTGCTCGGTCAGCAGCGCCACGGCCCGCTCCTCGCAGTCCCGCACGATCGTCTCGATCTCCTGGTCGATGATCCAGCCCATCTGCTCCGAGTACGTCTTCTCCTGGGCCAGCTTCTTCCCCAGGAACACATGCTCCTCGCCCCGGCCGAACGTCACGGGCCCCACCCGCTCGCTCATGCCCCACTGGCAGACCATCTTCTCCGCCAGGTCGGTGGACTGTTTGAGGTCGTTCTGGGCCCCGGTGGAGAGGTCGTCGAACACCAGCCGCTCGGCCGCCCGCCCCCCCATGTTCACCGTGATCTTCCCCAAGAGGTACGACTTCGGGTAATAGTGCCGGTCGGCCTCGGGCACGATCTGGGTCACCCCCAGGGCCGCGCCCCGGGGCACGATGGTGACCTTGTGCACCGGGTCCATGCCGGGGATGAGCCGGGCCACCACGGCGTGGCCGGCCTCGTGGTAGGCCGTGATGCGCCGCTCGTTCTCGTCGGTGAGCCCGGGCCGTTCGAGGCCCATGAGCACTTTGTCCTTGGCCTGCTCGAAGTGGGACCTCGTCACCAGGTCGCTCTTCTCCCGGGCCGCGAACAGGGCCGCCTCGTTGCACAGGTTCTCCAGATCCGCCCCGCTCATGCCGGGGGTGGAGCGGGCGATCACGTCCAGGTCCACGTCGGGCGCGAGCGGCATCTTGCGGGTGTGGATCCGGAGGATCTGGCGGCGCTCCTCCAGGGTCGGCAGGTCGATCACCACGTGCCGGTCGAACCGCCCGGGCCGCAGCAGCGCCGGGTCCAGCACGTCGGGCCGGTTCGTGGCCGCGATCACGATGACCCGCTCGTGGCCCTCGAACCCGTCCATCTCCCCGAGGAGCTGGTTCAGAGTCTGCTCCCGCTCGTCGTGCCCACCCCCCAGGCCGGTGCCCCGGGATCGGCCCACGGCGTCGATCTCGTCGATGAAGATCATGCTCGGGGCCTTGGCCCGGGCCTTCTCAAAGAGGTCCCGCACCCGGGCTGCCCCCACCCCCACGAACATCTCGATGAACTCCGAGGCGCTGGTGGAGAAGAACGGCACCCCGGCCTCCCCGGCCACGGCCCGGGCCAGCAGGGTCTTCCCGGTCCCCGGCGGGCCCATCAGCAGGATGCCCTTGGGCACCCGTCCCCCGGTCCGCTGGAACCGCTCGGGATCCCGCAGGTAGTCCACCACCTCGGAGAGCTCCCTCTTGGGGTTCTCCATGCCGGCCACGTCCTGGAACGTGACCTTGGGCACCTTGCCCTCGTACACCCGGGCCTTCACCTGGCCGAAGTTCCCGAAGGGTCCGAACCGGGCGTTCTGGGCGCGGCGCATAGTCCACACCCAGAATCCCAGCAGCAGGAGCCACGGGAGGCTGTTCACCAGGAACATCCACCACATGTTCTCCGGCCCCCTCCGCCGCACCTTCACCTCCACCCCCTTTTCCTCGAGGAGCGGAAGGAGCTCGCGGTCGTCCAGCGGCGGCAACTGGGTCCGGAGCGTCGTGGTTTTCTGGCCGGTCGTTCCCACCGGGATTTCCCGGTAGAGGGCGGCCGTGAGCTCCTCCTCTCCCAGCTCCACCTGCCGGACGTTGCCCTCCCGCAACTCCCGCTTGAACGCGGTGTACGACACGGTGGCTGCCGGCCCCGTGGGGGTGCGGGAGAGGTTCTCCACCATCACGCTCAGGAGCAGCAGGAGAAGGAGCAGTCCCAACGCCCGCTGCCAGGGAAATCGCTCCATGGTTCGGTTCGGTCCTTTCGGAGGCGAGGCGGAAACCCTGCGGGTTCCCCGCTAGGCGGCTCGGTGGCCTGGCGGCTGGACGGCGCACCCCGCCGCGGCCATGCGGAGCCGATGGAGTCCTCCGGCTAAGCTATCGGAAAGCCTGCAAACGGTCAAACGGGCGGGTGGCCTGGGCGGGTGAGGTTCACCCCGCGGCCCGGTCGGGAAAGAGCCGCAGCGCCAGGTCCTCCAGGCGCCGGATCTCGTCGCGGTACTGGGCGGCCTTCTCGAACTCCAGCTCCGCCGCGGCCTCGAGCATCTTCTTTCGCAATCCGGCGATCTCCGCCTCGAGCTCCTCGGGCGTCCGGTAGGCCGCCTCGTCCTCGGCCGCCACCGGCACCGTGACGTAGTCCATCTCGTAGACCGAGGAGAGCACGTCGTCGATGCGCTTGCGCACCGACTCGGGGGTGATGCCGTGGGCCTCGTTGTAGGCGAGCTGGGCGGCCCGGCGGCGGCGGCTCTCCGCGATGGCCCGGGCCATGGAGCCCGTGATCCGGTCGGCGTAGAAAATGACCCGGCCGTTCACGTTGCGGGCCGCCCGGCCCGCCGTCTGGATGAGGCTCGTCTCGCTTCGGAGAAACCCCTCCTTGTCGGCGTCGAGCACGGCCACCAGGCTCACCTCGGGCAGGTCGAGCCCCTCCCGCAGCAGGTTCACCCCGATCAGCACATCGTGCACCCCCTGCCGGAGCTCCCGGATGATCTTCACCCGCTCCAGGGTGTCGATGTCGGAGTGGAGGTACACGGTCTTGACCCCCAGGTCGGCGTAGTAGCGCGTGAGGTCCTCGGCCATGCGCTTGGTGAGGGTGGTCACCAGCACCCGCTCGCCCCGCTCCACCGTGCGCCGGATCTCCTCCAGGAGGTCGTCCACCTGGGTCTCGGCCGGCCGCACCAGGATCTCGGGGTCCACCAGCCCCGTGGGCCGCACGATCTGCTCCACCACCCGGCCCCCGGCCTTCTCGAGCTCGTACCGGCCCGGGGTGGCCGAAACGTAGATCGCCTGGTTCACCCGGACCTCGAACTCGTCGAACCGCAGCGGCCGGTTGTCGAGGGCCGACGGCAGCCGGAACCCGTACTCGACGAGCGTTTCCTTGCGCGACCGGTCCCCCCGGTACATGCCGCCGAGCTGCGGGATCGTGACGTGGCTTTCGTCCACCACCAGCAGGAAATCCTCGGGGAAGTAGTCGAGGAGGGTGGGCGGGGGCTCGCCGGGCCGGCGACCCGTGAGGTGGCGGGAGTAGTTCTCGATGCCCGTGCAGTACCCCATCTCCTGGAGCATCTCGATGTCGAACAGCGTGCGCTGCTCCAGGCGCTGGGCCTCCAGGAGCTTTCCCTGGGCCCGGAGCTCCCGGAGCCGCTCGCCCAGCTCCTCCTGGATCGACCGGATGGCCCGGTCGAGCACCTCCCGGGGGGTCACGTAGTGGCTGGCCGGGGGGATCAGGATGTGCTTGAGCCGGCCGATCCGCCGGCCCCGCAGGGGATCCACCAGGTGGATCCCCTCGATCTCGTCGCCGAAGAACTCCACCCGGATCGCGTGCTCGTCCTCGTAGGCCGGGAACACCTCCACCACGTCGCCCCGCACCCGGAACGTGCCCCGGTGGAAATCGACGTCGTTTCGCTGGTACTGGAGGTCCACCAGCTTCCGGAGCACCCTGTCCCGGTCGGCCTCCACCCCCTCCTCCAGGTAGAGCACCATCTCCTGGTAGGTCTCCGGATCCCCGAGGCCGTAGATGCACGACACGCTCGCCACGATCAGAACATCGCGACGGGTCAGCAGGGCGTGGGTCGCCGCGTGCCGGAGCCGGTCGATCCGGTCGTTGATGGACGAGTCCTTCTCGATGTAGAGGTCCTGCTCGGGGAGGTAGGCCTCGGGCTGGTAATAGTCGTAGTAGCTGACAAAGTACTCGACGGCGTTTTCGGGGAAGAGCGCTTTGAACTCGGCGTAGAGCTGGGCCGCCAGGGTCTTGTTGGGGGCAATCACCAGGGTGGGTCGGTCGACCCGGGCCACCACGTTGGCGATCGTGAAGGTCTTGCCCGACCCGGTGACCCCTAGGAGCACCTGGTGGCGAAGCCCCTCCTCGACCCCCCGGGCCAGTTCCTCGATGGCCCGGGGCTGATCCCCCCGGGGCTCGAACTCGGTGACGAGACGAAACGACATGCGACGGGCGGGGAAGCGAAAAAGCTAGAAAGCTGGGAAGCTAGGAGGCTGGGAAGGGGAGGCCACCGTCCGCTCGTCGTGACTCGCCGGTTGTGTCGCCCGCGAGCGCCACGCCGCCCCACCACCGCCCGTGCGTCCGGCACGCCCGTCCGGCCGCGCGTCCGCACGTCCCAGCGTCCGCACGGTCGTCCTACCTCACCTTCCACCGGGTGCCCTCCGGGCCGTCCTCGAGCACGATGCCCCGATCGGCCAGTTCGTCCCGGATCCGGTCGGCCGTGGCCCAGTCCCGGGCCTTCCGGGCGGCAGCCCGCTCCGCGATCTTCTGCTCCACCCAAGCCGGGTCGATCCCCAGCGAGGCCGCCCCGCCGCGGCGGCGGGCCTCCCGGTAGGCCACCGGGTCGTCCTGCAGGATGCCCAGCACCGCCCCCACCTTCCGGAGGCTGTCGGCCGCGTACCGCACCACGGCCAGATGGTGGGGCTGGGGGTCGAACCCCTCGTGCAGGAACGCCCCCACCTCCCGGGCGCACCGGTGCATGTGACCCAGGGCCTCGGCGGTGTTGAAGTCGTCGTTCATCGCCTGCTCGAACTGGTAGAACAGCCCGAGCACGGCCTCGTGCACGGCCCGGCTGCCGTTGCCCAACTCGGCCACCGGCACCTGGCTGGGCACTTCCCGGTCCCGGAGCACGGCATCGGCCCGCTCCAGGAGGCCGTAGAGCCGGTCGAGGCCGGCCGCGGCGTCGTGGAGCGCCTGGTCCGAGTAGTCCAGGGGGCTCCGGTAGTGGTGGCCCAGGAGAAACGCCCGCAACACCTCGGGGTGCACGGCCTTCAAGACGTCGCGGATCGTGAAGAAGTTCCCCAGGCTCTTGGACATCTTCTCCTGGTTGATGTTCACGAACCCGTTGTGGAGCCAGTACCGGACGAAGGGTTTCCCGGTCAGCGCCTCGGCCTGGGCCACCTCGTTCTCGTGGTGGGGGAACACCAGGTCCTTCCCGCCCCCGTGGATGTCGATCGTGGGGCCCAGGTACTTCTGGCTCATCACCGAGCACTCGATGTGCCAGCCCGGGCGCCCCTCGCCCCAGGGGCTGGGCCAGGAGGGCTCGCCGGGCTTCGCCGCCTTCCAGAGGGCGAAATCGAGGGGGTTTCGCTTGCGGGGATCCACCTCGACCCGGGCCCCGGCCACCATCTCGTCCAGCGGCCGCTTCGACAGGCGGCCGTAGCCCGGGTAGCTGTCCACCGAGAAATACACGTCCCCGTCCACCGCATACGCGTGGCCCTTGGCGATCAGGCCCTCGATGTGGGCGATCATGTCGTCCACGTGCTCGGTGGCCCGGGGTTCGTGGGTCGGCCGCAGGACCCCCAGGGCGTCCATGTCCTCGTAGAAGGCCCGGATGTAGCGCTCGGCGATCTCGGCGGCCGACACCCCCTCCTCGTTGGCCCGCCGGATGATCTTGTCGTCAATGTCGGTGAAGTTGCGCACGTACACCACGTCGAACGAGCTGTACCGCAGGTACCGGTACACCACGTCGAACACCACGGCCGAGCGGGCGTGGCCCACGTGGCACAGGTCGTACACCGTGACGCCGCACACGTACATCCCCACCCGCCCGGGCTGAAGAGGTTCGAAGAGCTCTTTCCGGCCGGTGAGGGTGTTGTAGACCTTGAGTCCCATGGCTTCTCGACTTCCTCCTTCGGGGTTTCGCCGTCACCGGCGGCCTTCCCGGTTAGGAGAGGCCACCGGTCACCCCGAAACCCGAATCTGCGGACCCTAGCAGAGGCCGTTGGGTGCCGGCAAGATCATCCACCCATCAGGAGGAGACCGGCCTGCACCCCGCCCACCAGCGCCCCCAGCACCCCGCCCCACCAGGTGATGGCCCGGAGCTCCCTGCGGGCCACCTGGAGGATCACCCGCTCCACCTCGGCCGCCGAAAACCCCCGGATCTGCTGCTCCACTAATCCGCGCACATCCACGATCCCGAGGAGCGCCGGCACCTGCTCCGCCACGATGGGCAGCAGCCGGTCCAAAGCGAGCGAGGCCACCTCCCGGACGAACGCCTCCGACGGCGGCGGCACCCCGCCCCGGGCGAGGGCCTCCCGGGCGAGTTTCGCGAACCGTGGCGCCTCCCGGTCGGCCAGGCGCTCGAGCCCTCCCCCTTCGATCCACCGGGCGGCATAGTCGGCCCAGCGGCCGGCGGCGTCTCCCAGGCTGGTGCGAAGGGGCGCGCCGTACCAGCGTTCCAGCTCCCGCTCCAGCAATCCCAGGAGGGCCTCGGCCACCTCGGGCCTCCGCAGTCGCCCCACGACCCAGGAAGCCGCCTGGCCGTAGACCCGGTCCAGCACCTCGGGGGGGAGCCCGGCCAGCACCTCCCCCGGCGTGCGGGCCAGCAGCCGGTCCACGGCCTCCAGGATCCCCTCCCGGATCCGCTGCCGATGCTCCTCCTGGCGGACCAACTCCCGCAGCCGGAACAGGTTCTGGTCCACGATCTCGTCGGCCTCGCGGAAAATCCGCTCCCGGGCCAGGAGCGCGGCGTGGCGGATCGCGTTCTTGACGAGCCCCCCCTTCACCTCGGCCAGATACCCGACGATCCCCGCCCGCACCGCCCCCTTGATCCGCTCCACGTTGGCCGGCGAGAGCACCGCCTCCTCGAACCGCTGGAGCAACGGGTCCACCAGCGGGTCCACGGCCGAGCGCAGGGCGCCCGCGATCTCCGGGGGAAGAACCTCCCGGAGCGGCCGGTCCACCCCGGCCAGGCGGACCACCAACCGGTCGAGCCCGAGGCGCACCCGGCTCTCCAGGTCCGGGGAGGCCAGAAGCTCGGCCGCCTTCCCGGCCGCCACCCGCCGGAGCACCCCCTGCTCCCCGGGCAGCAACTGGGCCGGGGCGAGCCCCAGCACCCGGTCGGCCAGTTCCCGAAGCGCTGCCCGCCCGTCCGGGGTCCGGAACCACTCGGTCAGCCCCTTGGCGGTCTCCCGGACCACCGCCTCCACCGCGCGGCCGGCGGCCTCCCGGTGCTCGGGTGCCGCCCACCACGACCGGGCGCCGGGGCCCAGGTACCGGCCCGCCAGATCCACCACCAGGTCCGCCAGGGGCCCCCGCACCTCGGCGCCGGCCAGGCGCTCGGCCACCCGCTCCTCCCGCAGGAGCTCCGTGGTCACCACCTCGGCCACCTTCCGGGCGATCTCGTCCTTGCGGCGGGGGATCATGCCCTGGAACCGCAAGCCCAGGAAGCGGCGCTCCTCGTAGGGGCGAAACAGCATCCGGATCGCCAGGGCGTTGGTGGCGTACCCGATGACGAACCCGAAAACGGGCGCGGCCGCAACCGCCCACAGCTTCTCGTTCACGGGGAATCCCCCATCTGCGGCGCCCGGCCAGAGACGGCCGGGGCGCTCGGAAGCCGGGTGAGGGAACCGCCGGGAAGTCCAGGATTCATTCGCACCCTCCCAGATGCCCTCCCCCTCCGTGTTCTCCGTGCCCTCCGTGGGTCCCTTGCCGGGCGCCGGCCGGCCGGTGCCGTCCTTGACACGCCGAAGCCCCTCCCCTACCCTCGTTGAACCTTTCCAAACGAACCCGCCGCGGCAGGCTCAGCAAGGGGGGCCCCATGCTACACCCGCCCGGACCCGAAGACTACTGCCTCGCCCGCGTTCGGACGCCCCTGGACGGGGGCCTCGACCGCCGGGAGTTCCTGCGGCGCACCGCCGCGGGCGCCTCGCTCGTCGCCCTGTGCCTTTTGCTCCCCCGACGGTCCCAAGGCGCCCCCGGCGAGGAGCAACCGCCCACCCTCGTGGTGGTCGACGTGAAGAAATGCGTGGGCTGCCGAATCTGCGAGGTGGAGTGCGCCCGCAAGAACTACAAGACCTACAACCCCCGCCACGCGAACCTCCAGGTGATCCACCTCGTGCCGCCCGTGAGCGTGCCGAACCACTGCTACCTCTGCAAGGACTCCCCCTGCATCGCGGAGTGCCCGGTGGTGGTGGACGCGAAAACGGGCAAGCGGGCCCTGTACCACGACCCCAAGGTCAAGGGGCTCAAGCTCGACAACGTGGCATGCACGGGGTGTTGGAAGTGCGTGGACGTGTGCCAGCGGGAGCGAAGCGGGATCCTGCGGCGCAACGAGGCCTCCAAGAGGCCCGAGGGGTTCTGCACCCTGTGCGACGGCGACCCCTCGTGCGTGAAGTTCTGCCCCAACGACGCCATGGCCCGGGTGCCGGTGACCTTCGACGGCCGCTACCTGGCCCGGAACCCGTACCTGTTGGGCCAGGAACTGGCGAAGCTGTGGTATCGGTGAATAAGGCTGGGAGGCTGGGAGGCTAGGAGGCTGGGAGGCGCAACTGCCGTGAATCGGGAGTCGGGAATGACGGGACCGTCCCAGGTCGTTCGTCGTTGGCCGTGGGGTTGGAACGACCTACGACGCACGACCCGCGACCCACGCCCCACGGCCGTTGGCGCATCCACGCCTCCGCCCGGCATCGCCGGCCAGCGGCCCCGCCGAAGCTGCTTGTGGAGCCTGTCACCCACGCTGGGTCGGGCGGAAACGCGGGACGCAAGAAAAGGGGTTTGCGTCCTAGCGTCCCAGCCTCCCAGCGTCCCAGCATCCTAGCGTGAAACCCATGGAAGGCTACGCCGGATTCTTGCTCGATGTGGACCTGACCCGGGAACGGACGGAGCGCGTGCCCCTCGACCGGGACCTGGCCCTCCGGTACCTGGGCGGCCGGGGCCTCGCCGCGCGCCTCGTGTGGGACCACGTGCCCCCGCATACCGACCCCCTGGGCCCGGAGAACGTGGTGGTGCTGGCCGCCGGACCCCTCACCGGGTTCCCCGTGCCCGGGGCCTCGCGCACCAGCGTGGTCACCAAGAGCCCGGCCACCTCGCCCCGCGCGGGAACGCCCCATGCCGGCACCCTCGCCATCGGCCAGATCCCCGGCCATTTCGCGACCGAACTTCGCTACGCCGGGTTCGACGCCGTGATCCTGCGGGGCCGGGCCAAGGAACCCGTGTCCCTCGTGATCCGGGACGGCGAGGCCACCCTGCGCCCGTCGCTGGACCTGTGGGGCAAGGAGATCCCCGAGGCCGAGGCGCTCCTGCGGGAAGACCTCCCCCGGGAACCCTATCAGGTCGTGGCGATCGGGCCGGCCGGGGAGAACCGGATCCCCCTCGCCTCGGCCGTGCACAGCCACCCCTACGGGGCCCACTCCGGGCGCGGGGGCATCGGCGCGGTCTGGGGCAGCAAGAATCTCAAGGCCGTCGCGGTGCGGGGCACCCTCACCCCCTTCGATGCGGCCCGGCCGGCGCAGCTCGACAAGCTCACCCCCGAACTGGCCAGGAACCTCCAGGGGTGGAACCGGTACGAGACCTGGCGCCGGTACGGCACGGCGTGCCTCCTGGAGGCCGGGAACGACGCCGGGTTCCTGGCCGTCCGGAACTTCCGGGAGGGCTGGACCCCCAGCGCGGCCGCCGTGGGGGCCGTGCGGGCCGAGGCCGTGTACTGGCTCCGGAGCGAGGCCTGCTACTACTGCCCGCTCCACTGCCGCAAGGTGGCCCGGCTCCCCGGCCGGGTCGGACCGGGGCTCGCGGTGGCCGGGCCCGAGCTCGAGACCGCGGCCATGCTCGGCACGAACCTGGGGCTTGCCGACCTGGAGGCCGTGCTCCGGCTCAAGGACCGCTGCGACCGCCTCGGCCTCGACCCTTCGAGCGCCGGGAACCTGCTGGGGTTCCTGACCGAGGCGGCCGAGCGCGGCCTCGTGACCCCGGCCGACCTCGGGGGCGTGGCGCCCCGGTGGGGGGATGGCGAGGCCTATCGGGAACTGCTGGACCGGATCGGCCGGGCCGACCGGTCGGTGGCCTGGGCGTCGGCCGGGGTGCGGGCCGCCGCGGCCCACCTGGGCAAGGGGGCCGAGGCCTGGGCCATGGAGGTCAAGGGCCTCGAGATGGACACCTACAACCCGCCGGGATTGCCGGCGCTCGCCATCTCCTTTGGCACCGCGCCGGTGGGCGCGGCCCACGAGTTCGGCCACACCCCCCGGGTCCAGGACGAACGGGCCGTCTCCGACTCCCTGGGCCTGTGTCGGTTCCACCTCTACGCCAACCCCCTCGAGGTCCAGGCCAGGGCGCTCGCCGCCGTCACCGGGATCGACCGTTCGGCCGACGACCTTCGGACGCTGGGCGAGCGCATCTGGAACCTGGAGCGGGCGTTTGCGGCCCGGGAGGGGTTCGGGCCCGAGGACGACCGGCTCCCGGCCCGGTGCGGGGCCGACGCCTTCACCCAGGGCCCCCGGGCCGGGGCTGCCCTCTCCCGGGACGACGAGGAACGCCTCCTCGCCGACTACTACCGCCAGCGGGGGTGGGACCCCGCGGCCGCGGCGCCCACGGCCGAGACCCTGGGCCGGCTCGACCTCGGCGACGTGGCCCGGGTGCTCGCGGGGTGAGCCATGCGGATCCGAGTGAGCTGGCTCGGCGTGATCGTGGGTCTCTGGGGGATCGCCCTGGGATTTCTGGGGCGCGGCGCGGGCCCTGGGTGCCCCCTGGGCACCTGCGTCGCCTGCGGGGCCTGCTTTCCCCGGCCCGGAATCGAGCGGGCGGCGGATCCGGGGGACCGGGTTGCGTAGACCCGCCTGGCCGCTCAGGGCGGCCGTACAGGCGGCCTCCATGGGGTGGGCCGCGTGGATCGGCCTGAACGCCGCCTTTCTCGCGGCCCTGGCCGACCAGGCCCGCACGCCCGCGCCCTGGCTCGCGGCCCTGGCCCCGTGGTTTCCCTTCGGCCCTGAGGCCGGGAGTTTGACCCTGGAGGACTACTGCCCCTTCGGCCCGCTGGAAGGGGCGATCCGGGCCGTCCAGGGCCTCTGGGCCGGCCGCGGCCTGTCCTTCGTGGGCCCGGTGACGCTTCGGAACCTCGGGGTGCTCGTGGCCGTGGCGGCCCTGGTTCTCCTCACCAAGCGCACCTTCTGCGGCTGGCTCTGTCCCTTCGGCGCCCTGTTCGATCTCCTGGACTGGCTGGGCCGGCGCCTTGGCCTCCCCCGGGTGCGGCCCGCGCCCCCATGGGACGCCCGGCTGGGCCGGCTCCGGTGGGCCGTTCTGGCCGGGATCGTGGGCCTCACCGGCTGGGCGGGCTACCTCGTGTTCAAGGAGGTGGATCCCTTCTTCGCCCTTTACACCCTCGGAAGCGCCACGGCCCCGAAAGCGGCCTACGCCATCGCCGGGCTGCTCCTGGCCGCCGGCCTCGTGGTGCCCGGGGTGTGGTGCCGGTACCTCTGCCCCCTGGGCGTGGCCCTCGAACCGCTGTCGCGGTGGGGCCGGATCCGGGTGGTCCGACGCGACGGGGCCTGTACCCGCTGCGGCCGATGCGGAACCATCTGCCCCCAGCGGATCCCGGTGGCCCGCCGCGACCGGGTCCGGGATGGCCGGTGCACCAACTGCCTCAGGTGCCTCGACGCCTGCCCCGAGTACGCCCTGGAACTTCGGCTGGAGGTCCGGCCGTGAGGGTTTCGGCGGGGTGGTTCGCGCTTCTCGTAGCCGCCGGCTTCGCCCTGGCCCTGTGGGGCGCCCGAGAGGCTGGGGTGTGGAAATCCCGGGTGCGGGAGCTCCCCCCCTCGGAGCGCCTCGCCCCCCCTCCCCCGGCCCCGGGCCAGTCGGGGGCGTTTCCCATGTAGGCCGCGCCGGGCCGCCTTCCCGCCCGCACAAAAAACCCGGAACCCGCAAGGCCTTCGGCCTTCCCGGGTCCCGGGTCGGGTTCCGGTGGGCAGTTTACCGTCGTGCCCAGGACCGACTAGGGCAGCCCTCGCTGCAGTGCGCCACGCGGGGCACCATGAACCGCTTCATCGTCATCGCCTTCACCTCCCTTCGTGTGAGGATGGTTGATGGGAGCCAGCCTAAAACCGACCCCCGGGGTTGTCAAGGAACCGCCCGTCGTCACCCTAACCACCGATTTCGGCACCCGCGATCCCTTCGTCGGCGTCATGAAAGGGGTGATCCTCGGAATCTGCCCGCGCGCCCAGCTCGTGGATCTCACCCACGAGATCCCGCCCCAGGACGTGCTCGCGGGCGGGATCGCCCTGGAGGACGCGGCCGGCTACTTCCCGGCGGGCACCGTGCACCTGGCCGTCGTGGACCCCGGCGTGGGCACCGACCGGCCGGCCCTGGCCGTCCGGACCGATCGGTACTGGTTCGTGGCGCCCGACAACGGGCTCCTCTCGTTTCTCCCCGAGGGGGAAATCCGGGACATCCGGCGGATCGAAAACCCGGACCTGTGGCTCCACCCGGTGAGCGCCACCTTCCACGGCCGGGACGTGTTCGCCCCGGTGGCGGCCCACCTGGCCGCCGGAACCGCCCCCGAACGGGTGGGCCCCCTCGCAGACCGGTTCGAGAGGCTCGCGTTCCCCCGCCCCCGCCCCACGCCCGAGGGACTGGAGGGCGAGATCCTGGGGTTCGACCGCTTCGGGAACGCGATCACGAACCTGCGTCGGCCCGGGGCCGCGGGCCGCGCCGTGCGGGTGGCCGGCCGGGACCTTCCCCTGCTTCGCACCTACGCCGAGGTGGCGCCCGGCCAACCCCTTGCCCTCTGGGGCTCGTCGGATCGCCTCGAGATCGCCGTGCGAAACGGGAGCGCCCGCCGAGAACTGGGGCTGGAACGGGGCGACCGGGTGGTGCTCCGGCCTTGATCGGGTGGGGCGCTCCCGGTATAAATGGATTTCCGATTCGGCGGTTTTCGCCTTGATTCAACCAGATTTCGGGAAACGAAACCGTTTCGGGGAGGAATGCCATGGCCACCGAGAACACCGCGTTCGCCCAACTTCCCGCCGACGACACCCTGCCCCGGGCCGTCCGGGAGCGGTGGGTGCCCCTCCAGGCCGAGCTCCTCCGGGCCGGGGCGTTCTGGGAGGAGAGCCTGGCGATCCTCCGGGAGATGGTGAGCCACCGCCGTCCGTTCCCCTCGGCCGCCGAGGCCCTGGCCTGGTACCGCAAGCCCTACCACCCGCCCGTCTAACGCCGGAGGACCGACGCCGATGCCCTACCCCTTCGCCCAAGCCGCCCCCGCCGCCGACCCCCGGGCCATGGCCCTCGTGCGCACCCGGTTCGTGCGCACGGTGTACCAGTGGATGGCTGGCGGCCTGGTGCTCACGGCCGCGAGCGCCCTGCTCGTCCTGAAGAGCCCGGCCCTCATGGGCGCCCTGGTGCTGAACCGCGGGGCGTTTCTCGTTCTGATCTTGGCCGAACTGGGGCTCGTGGTGGCCCTGTCGGCCTGGATCGGCCGCATGAGCGTCCGGGCCGCGAGCTGGGCGTTTCTGGCCTACTCCGTGCTGAACGGGGTGACCCTTTCGGTGGTGTTCCTCGTGTACACCGGCACGAGCATTGCGCTGACCCTGCTCGTGGCCGCCGCCACCTTCGGCGCCGCCGCCCTCTACGGCACCGTGACCAAGAGGGATCTTGCGGGAATCGGGTCGTTCCTGTTCATGGGCCTCGTGGGGCTCCTGGTGGCCAGCGTGGCCAACTGGTTCCTCCGGAGCCCCGCCCTGGACTGGGCCCTCAGCTACATCGGGGTGCTCGTGTTCACGGGGCTCGCCGCCTACGACGCCCAGAAAATCCAGCGCATCGGCCTCACGGCCGCCGCCCACGGCGAGGCCGCCCTTTCCCGGCAGGCCATCCTGGGGGCCCTTGCCCTCTACCTGGACTTCGTGAACCTGTTCCTCTTCCTGCTCCGCATCTTCGGGCGGTCCCGGGACTGATTTCCTGTCCGTGAACGAAGCCTGAGGCCAGCCCCCCGCCCCGCCGGGCGGGGGTGAGGGTCCGGCTTTACCCTCTCGCCATCCCAGACGAAGGAGGTACCGATGTCCCAGCGCAGAAGGCTCACCATCGAAGGGAACGAGGCCACCGCCTCGGTGGCCCACCGACTGAGCGAGGTGATCGCGATCTACCCGATCACCCCCTCGTCGCCCATGGGCGAGTTCGCGGACGAATGGTCGGCCGTGGGCAAGAAGAACATCTGGGGCACGGTGCCCCACGTGGTGGAGATGCAAAGCGAGGGCGGCGCGGCCGGGGCCGTGCACGGCGCGCTCCAGGCCGGGGCGCTCACCACCACGTTCACGGCGAGCCAGGGCCTGCTCCTGATGATCCCCAACATGTACAAGATCGCCGGGGAACTCACGAGCTATACCATGCACGTGTCGGCCCGCACCGTGGCCACCCACGCTCTCTCCATCTTCGGCGACCACTCCGACGTGATGGCCTGCCGCCAGACCGGGTTCGCCCTGCTCGCCTCGAACGGGGTGCAGGAGGCCCACGATCTCGCGGCCATCGCCCACGCGGCCGGGCTCAAGGCCCGGGTGCCGTTCCTCCACTTCTTCGACGGGTTCCGCACCTCCCACGAGGTGGCGAAGATCGAGGAACTCACCGACGACGATCTCCGATCGCTCATCGACGAGGAGGCGGTGCGGGCCCACCGGGAGCGCGCCCTCTCGCCCGAACGCCCCAAGATCCGGGGCACGGCCCAGAACCCCGACGTGTTCTTCCAGGCCCGGGAGGCCTGTAACCCCTTCTACCTGGCCTGCCCCGGGGTGGTGGCCGACGTGATGGAGCAGTTCGCCCAGCTCACCGGCCGCCGGTACCGCCTGTTCGACTACGTGGGCCACCCCGAGGCCGAGCGGGTGATCGTGATGATGGGCTCGGGCGCCGACGTGGCCCACGAGACCGTGGAGCACCTGGTGGCCCAGGGGGAGAAGGTGGGCCTCGTGAAGGTCCGGCTTTACCGGCCGTTCAGCACCGAGCACCTCATGGCCGCGCTTCCGGGGAGCGTCCGGGGCATCGCGGTGCTCGACCGCACCAAGGAGGCCGGCGCCGTGGGCGAACCCCTCTACACCGATCTGGTCTCCGCCCTGGCCGAGGCCGAGGCGGCCGGCACGGCCCCCTACGCCGAACGGCCCCGGGTGGTGGGCGGCCGGTACGGCCTCTCCTCGAAGGAGTTCACCCCGGCCATGGTCAAGGCGGTGTTCGACAACCTGGCCGCGGCCACGCCCAGGAACCACTTCACCGTGGGCATCAACGACGACGTGACCCACACCTCGCTGCCCTACGACCCGGCCTTCGACATCGAGCCGGAGGACGTGGTGCGGGCCGTGTTCTGGGGCCTCGGGGCCGACGGCACGGTGGGCGCCAACAAGAACTCCATCAAGATCATCGGCGAGGAGACCGACAACTACGCCCAGGGCTACTTCGTGTACGACTCGAAGAAGTCGGGCGGGGTGACCGTCTCCCACCTCCGGTTCGGGCCCCGGCAGATCCGCAGCGCCTACCAGATCAAGAAGGCGAGCTTCGTGGCCTGCCACCAGTTCTCGTTCGTGGACAAGTACGACGTGCTGGAGTTCGCCGCGCCCGGCGCCGTGTTCCTCCTGAACGCGCCTTTCGGCCCCGACGAGGTCTGGGACCAGCTCCCCCGGGAGATGCAGGAGCAGATCCTCGAGAAGAACCTCAAGTTCTACGTGATCGACGCCTACGAGGTGGCCAAGAACACCGGCATGGGCGGCCGCATCAACACCATCATGCAGACCTGCTTCTTCGCCATCTCGGGGGTGCTGCCCCGGGACGAGGCCATCGCCAAGATCAAGGGCGCCATCCAGAAGACCTACGGCAAGAAGGGCGAGGAGATCGTCCGGAAGAACTTCGAGGCCGTGGACGAGACCCTGGCGAACCTCCATGAGGTCAAGGTGCCCGGCCGGGTCACGGCCACCCGCACCCGGCCGCCCATCGTCTCCGACGAGGCGCCCGAGTTCGTGAAGAAGGTCGAGGCGCCCATGATGGCCATGAAGGGCGACCAGATTCCGGTGAGCCTCCTGCCCCCCGACGGCACGTTCCCCACGGGAACGACCCAGTGGGAGAAGCGGAACATCGCCCTGGAGATCCCGGTGTGGGACCCCGACACCTGCATCCAGTGCACCAAGTGTTCGTTCGTGTGCCCCCACGCCACGATCCGGCCCAAGATCTACGACCCCGAGGTGCTCGCAAACGCCCCGGCCACCTTCAAATCGGCCGACGCCAAGGGCAAGGACTGGAAGGGTAAGAAATTCACGATCCAGGTGGCCCCCGAGGACTGCACCGGGTGCGGCCTGTGCGTGCAGACCTGCCCGGCCAAGAACAAGGCCGACCCGAAGAAGAAGGCCATCAACCTCCAGTTCCAGATTCCCCTGCGGGACCAGGAGCGGGAGAACTGGGCCTTCTTCCTCACGATCCCCGACCTCGACCCCTCGATCCTCAAGGCCGACGTGAAGGGGAGCCAGCTCCGGCGGCCGCTGTTCGAGTTCTCGGGGTGCTGCGCCGGGTGCGGCGAGACCCCCTACGTGAAGCTCATGACCCAGCTCTTCGGCGACCGGATGCTGATCGCCAACGCCACGGGCTGCTCCTCGATCTACGGCGGGAACCTGCCGACCACGCCGTACACTACGAACGACGAGGGGTTCGGCCCCAGCTGGTCCAACTCGCTCTTTGAGGACAACGCCGAGTTCGGGCTCGGATTCCGGCTGGCCATCGACAAGCAAAAGGAGATGGCCGAAGAGCTCTTGAAGAGCCTGGCGCCCCAGATCGGCGACGACCTGGTCACGGCGCTCCTCACGGCCGACCAGTCCTCGGACGCCGGCATCCGGGAGCAGCGCAAGCGCGTGGCTGCCCTCAAGGAGAAGCTCGCGGGCCTCGACGACCCGGCGGCCCGGCGGCTCGCGTCGCTCGCTGACTACCTGGTCCGCAAGAGCGTGTGGATCCTGGGCGGCGACGGCTGGGCCTACGACATCGGCTACGGCGGCCTCGACCACGTGCTCTCCATGGGCCGCGACGTGAACATCCTGGTCATGGACACCGAGGTGTACTCCAACACCGGCGGCCAGATGTCCAAGGCCACCCCGCTCGGCGCGGCGGCCAAGTTCGCGGCCGCCGGGAAGGCCAAGCCCAAGAAGGACCTGGGCCTCATGGCCATGGCCTACGGCGACGTGTACGTGGCCCGGGTGGCGTTCGGCGCCAAGGACCAGCACACGGTGAAGGCGTTTGTGGAGGCCGAGTCGTACCCCGGCACCTCGATCATCATCGCCTACAGCCACTGCATCGCCCACGGGTACGACCTGCGCTACGGCTGCGAGCAGCAAAAGAAGGCCGTGGAGTCCGGGTACTGGCCGCTGTACCGCTTCGACCCCAGGCGGCGGGAGCAGGGCCTGAACCCCTTCCAGCTCGACTCCAATCCGCCCAAGATCCCGCTCGAGGACTACGTGTACCAGGAAACCCGGTACCGGATGCTCCAGCAGATGGACCCCGAGCGGGCCAAGCGACTCCTGGCCGCGGCCCAGGAGGAGGTGCGGCGGCACTACGCGCTTTACGAGCAGTTGGCCCACCTCAAGATGCACGGCCTGGAGGGCGGCAGCGCCGAGTAGCGGCACGTGCCCGGAAATACCGAGAGGGCCCGTCGGTTGACGGGCCCTTTTTTTGCGCTACCGTGGCGTTCGGGGAAACCGCGGAGGACACGGAGAGCACGGAGAAAATCGAGCGGGATTGCCCGAGGGAGCCGTCGCCGCCTAGCTGCCTGGCTGCCTCGCCGCCTAGCCGCCCAGCCAAACGATTCACGATTTCACGATTCCCGATTCACGGCAGTTGAGCCGCCTGGCCGCCCAGCTAAACGATTCCCGATTCCCGGCAGTTCAGCCGCCTAGCCGCCTGGCTGCCTAGCCGCCCAGCCGCAAGGAGCTTCCCATGGACCTTACGACCACCTACCTCGGCCTTTCCCTCGCCCACCCGGTCGTGCCCGGGGCCTCCCCCCTCACGGCCACGGCCGACGGCGCCCGGCGCCTGGAGGACGCCGGGGCGCCGGCCCTGGTGTTGCCGAGCCTCTTCGCCGAGGAGATCGAGGCGGAGCGGGCCGCGCGCCAGGAGGTCATCGAGGCCGCCGAGAACTCCTTTGCCGAGGCCCTGACCTACTTCCCCCGGCTCGTGGCCGAGGCGGACGCCGGGGCCGAGGCCTACCTGGAGAGGGTCCGGACGATCAAGGAGGCCGTGGGCATCCCGGTGATCGCGTCGCTGAACGGCTCGGCCCCGGGCGACTGGACGGCCTACGCCCGCCAGATCCAGGAGGCCGGGGCCGACGCCCTGGAGCTCAACGTCTTCTTCCTGGCCACCGACCCGGCCGAGGGGCCGGAGCAGGTGGACGACCGGGTCGTCCAGGTGGTTTCCTCGGTGGTCCGGGCCGTCTCGATCCCGGTGGCCGTGAAGCTCTCCCCCTTCTTCTCGAGCCTGCCCAACCTGCTGGACCGGCTCGCGGCGGCCGGGGCCAAGGCGGCCGTGCTGTTCAACCGGTTCTACCAGCCCGACCTGGACCTGGACCGCCTCGAGGTGGTGCCCCGGCTGCGGCTCTCGGACCCCGGAGAACTGGGCCTGCGGATCCGGTGGGCCGCCCTCCTCTGGGAAAGGGTCCCTCTGGAACTCGCGGTCACGGGCGGGGTCCACACGGCCGACGACGCGGCCAAGGCGCTCCTGTGCGGGGCCACCGCGGTGCAGACCGCCTCGGCCCTCCTGCGCCACGGCCCGGCCCGCCTGACCGAGATGGTCGAGGGGCTGCGGACGTGGGTGGAGCGCCGGGGCTACGCCTCCCTCGCCGAGGCGCGAGGCGCCCTTTCGGCGGCCAAGGCCCCGGACCCGGCCGCCCTGGTGCGGGCCAACTACGCCCGGGTGCTCCGAAGCGGGCCGTGAGAGCCCCGGGGCTTTTCGTCCTCGTCCTCTGGGCCGGCGCGGCGGCCGCGGCCGGCGCCCTTTGGCACGAAGACTTCGAGGCCGGGCTCGGGCCGGGCTGGGAGGAAAAGCGGTTCCAGGGCCGCACCGCGTACGAGGTGGTGGCCGAACCCGACGGCAACCACGCCCTCCGGGCCGAGGCCCGGGCGAGCGCCTCGGGGCTCGTGTACGAGCTCGAGTTCGACCCCTGCCGCTATCCCATCCTGTCGTGGCGCTGGAGGGTGGACCGGGTGGTCGCCCGGAGCGACCCCACCCGCAAGCAGGGCGACGACTACGCGGCCCGGGTGTACGTGGTGTTCCCCCACTGGTTCCCCCCGAAGACGAAGACCCTCAACTACATCTGGGCCACCCGGCCGCTCCCCGGCCCCGTGCCGAACCCGTTCTTCTCCAACGCCGTCATGATCGCGGCCGAGGCCGGGGCCGACCGGGTCGGCCGGTGGGTCGAGGAACGCCGGAACCTGGTGGAGGACTTCCGGGCCGCCTTCGGAACCGACCCGCCCCGGGCCGGGGCCGTGGCCCTCATGACCGACACCGACCAGACCGGCGAGGCCGTGACCGCCTGGTACGATGATCTGCGGATCGAACCGGCCGACGCCCCGGCCTGCGGCGGCGATTGACCCCGGCCGGCCGGACCGGCCAGAATCACCGCCGGGAGTCCCGAGCTCCCTTCGCCCGAACCCGAACACCGCCGCCCCCCGACCGAGGGCTTTCACCGTGGCCCCCAAACTCGTCCCCCTGGCCCAGACCGTCTCCGAGCGCCTCCTGGCCGGGGCGCTCAAGGCCTGCCGCGCCCCGGCGGTGCGGCGGGCCGTGGACCGGTTCGCCCTCAACCGCACCCGGTACACCAAGGCCGAGGCCGTCGAGGCCGTGGTGGATACGGTTGCGGCGTACTACGCCGAGCACCGGATCGAGGCCGCGCTCTCGGCCCGCCAGGCCCGGGTGTACCAGCGGGTGTACTTCCGCCAGCAACTGCGCCGCCTCCCCCCCGACCACCCGGCCGCGGCCGGGTACCGCCGCCGCGACGCCGAACTCGCCCGCCTCGACGACACGGCCGCCATCGTGCGGTACCTGGCCCGGTACTACGCCGAGGACATGATCGCCGACTTCGATCCGGCGTTTTTCCTGTTGTTTCGCTCGATTGCGAGGCGATTGTTCCCCCATTTTGTGAAGAGCATCCGGGTGGTCGAGGCCGCCGAGGGCGTGCTCGACCGGGTGCGGGACCTCGCGGCCCGGGCGCCCGTGCTCCTCCTGCCCAACCACGTTTCCAACGCCGACCACGTGCCGCTTTGCTTCGCCCTGAACTTCAGCGGGATCCCCCAGCCCCGCATCGCGGCCGGGGCCAACCTGTTCCGGGGGGTCTCCACCGTGGTCCTCCCGGCCATGAACGCCTACAAGATCCGGCGGGAGCAGATCGGGCAGGAGGAGCGCTGGCCCTACAACGTGCGGTGGTTCCAGAACCCGATTTACCGCCGGGTCCACGCGGCCTACCTGCGGTACGGGTGGGACCGCAACGAACCGTTCCTCTTCTACCTGGAGGGCACCCGGTCCCGGGACGGCCGGATCGGCCGGCCCAAGCGGGGCATCCTGGGCGACCTCCTGGAGTACCTGGCCGACACCGGCCGCACGGCCTGGGCCGTGCCGGTCTCCCTGTCCTACACCGTGGTGCCCGAGGACGAGGAGATCGAGGCGGCCCGCACCGGCGCCGAGATCTCCCGGCGCGATCTGGTGAGCCAGCTGACCCGGCTCGACCGAAGCTACAAGCGCTACGGCGACCCGCCGATCTACCTCCGGTTCGGCGAGCCCGTGGAACTCACGGCCGACTCCGACTCCCCCGACCGGGTGGGCGAGGACCTGGTGGCCCGGATCGCGGCCGGCATCGTGCCCCCGGCCACCTCGGCCCTGGCCCGGGCCGTCCTGGCCGTGCGCCACGGCGAGCCCGAGGCCGGGTGGTTTTGGCCCGAGGAGGCCGAGGCCCGGTTCCGTGCCCTCCTGGGCCCGGAGCGGGCCGGCGAGTTCCCGGGCGCCCTCGCCCTCCTCGAGGGCCGGGGGTTCGTCGCCCGCGAGCCCGACCGAGGCCGCTACGCCATCCGCAACGAACCCCTCCTCGTCCAGTACGCGAACCGCATCGCCCACCTGGAGGAGGGCTGAGTTCCTGTGCCGCAACGCCCACGGATGGCGCACACGGACCCGGGGCGCTATGATGGCGCCATGGAGGTGGCGGACATGGTGCGGACGCAGATCGAACTCACCGACGAGCAACACCGGCGGCTCCAGATCATCGCGCGGCGCGAGGGGATCACCTTGGCGGAAGCCGTTCGCCGCTGTCTCGACCGGAGTCTCTCGGCCCCCGAGGGGGACCTCCGAGGTCTCTACGCCAGAGCGGCGGAACTGATCGGAACCCTCCGGGGACCGGAGGACATCCCCGATCTCGCCGAACACCACGACCGATACCTGGAGGAGTCGCTCGAGTGAGGGGCGTCTTCCTGGACACATCGGCGATCCTGGGGCTCCTCAACCCCGCCGACCGGGTCCACGAAACCGCGAAGCGGATCTTCTTCCGGCTCGCGGCGGACGAGGTTCCTCTCTTCACCACCTCGTACGTCCTGGTGGAAACCTTTGCCCTGCTCGGCCGGCGATTCGGACTCGACGCCGCCCGATCCTTCCAGCACAAGTTCGTTCCCCTTCTCCGGGTGGTGTGGGTGGACGAAACCCTTCACGCGCTCGCGGTGGAAGAGTGGCTGCGGCGCTCGGTCCGCCAGCTGAGCCTCGTGGACGTGGTTTCGTTTCTCGTCATCCGGGAAGAGGATCTCCCGGCGGCGTTCGCCTTCGACCGGCACTTCGAGGAGGAAGGGTTCACGCTCCTTTCCTAACTTCGACGCGAGGCCCGCGGCATGCCCCGCAGCCTTGCGAACCCTTTCCCCGATCTGCTACCAAGAGGGGAATCCCCCCGGATCCCCACCGCGGGGGGTTCCGAGGGCGTTCCGTCCACCGAAGCCAACGGGGCCGAGGGCCCGAAAGGGGGGACCGTGGCTTCCACCCAGCTCATCCGCCAGTGGACCCTGCTCCAGGAACTCGCCGCCGCCCGGTGGGGCCGCACCACCGCCGAACTCGCCCGGGCCGTCCACGCCTCGGAGCGCACCGTGCGCCGCGACCTCCACGACCTGGAGGCCGCCGGGTTCCCCATCGAGCGGGAGCACCGCGGCCGGGAGGTCCGCTACCGCCTGGCCCGGGCCAAAGCCCTTCCCAACCTGCCCCTGACCCTGGACGAGGCCCTGGCTCTCCACCAGGCCGCGGTGACCGCCGCGATCCTCCAGAACCCCGCCTTCCACCACCCCCTGGAGTCGGCCGTGGCCAAGCTCCTCCAGGCCCTGCCCCCGGGGGTCCGGAACCTGCTGGGCCGCATCGCCACCGCCTGGTCCCACCGCCCCCCGCCCAGCGCGGGCGAGAACCTGCCCCACATCCTCCGGGTGCTCGCCGAGCAGACCGCCGACCGGTGCCGGGTGCGCCTGCGCTACCAAAGCCTGGAGGGCGAGATCACCGAGCGGGTCGTGGACCCCTACCTCCTGCGCCAGCACGGCGGCGAGGTGTACCTCCTGGCCCACTGCCACCTCCGAAACCAGGTGCGCCTCTTCCACACCGAGCGCATCCTGGACGCCGAACCCCTGGACGAGGAGTTCACCCCGCCCGCCGGGTTCGACCCCGAGGAGGAGTTTGCCAAGAGCCTCGGCGTGTTCCTGGGACCCGAGGGCCACGCCGTGGTGCGGTTCGAGGGTTGGGCCGCCCGCTACCTGGCCCGCCGCCCCCTCCACCCCCGGCAGGAGGTGCTAGAGCGCTCCGACGGCCACCTCGTGGTGCGCGTGCCCGTGCGCGGCAAGGCCGAGATCACCCAGACCGTACTCCGGTTCGGCCCCCTGGCCGAACTCCTCGCCCCCCCGGACCTCCGCGCCCACGTGGCCACCCAGGCCCGGGCCACGGCCGAACGGTACGGGCGGAACGAGGAGGATGGGCAGTGACCCGGGAGCGACGCGGTGATCGGCGCCCCTGCTTCCGGGACGCCCGAGCCTTCCAGCTTTCTGGCCTTCCAGCCTTCCAGCGCGACAACGTCGCCCAAGGATGGCCCATGAACCCGGCCGCGGTGTGGGGCCCCCACCCCTATGGCCTGAGATGTCCAGACGTCCAACGTCCGAACGTCCACCCGTCCGCACGCGCCGTCAGGCGCTCATCGGACAGGATCTGACCGCAATGAAGGGTAAAGTTCGTTGAACGCCTCCCCGGCGCGGTAATATCAGAAAGGAAAGCGCGGGATGCAGGGAGCGGTACGAGGAAGAGCAGCGCCGGAAGGCTGCCTACAGCGCGGCCGTAAACTGTCCGTGAAACCGGGGCAATTTCAGAGTGCCGGATGCAGCGACTGTAGGAACCACTCCCGGCTCTCCAGCATATCCAACAACGTAAAGCGCTACAGTTAAACCGTCGGAGCAGGAATGACGTTGAATAACGGCATGAGCGAGAGAGTTCTTTTCAATTTCGAGGGCAACTTCTGCGCTCTAACAGGTTACCGGCCGATGAGGTGGCAGCGTAACCTGTTCGCCAGATTTGTCCAAAATGATCTGCCAGAAGTCTGTGATATCCCGACCGGCCTTGGCAAGACTTCCGTGCTCCCGATCTGGCTTCTCGCCGTGGCTCAACAGGCCGAGGCGGGCGCTTTGCGGCTGCCCCGGCGTCTTGTCTACATCGTAAACCGGCGCACCGTCGTCGATCAGGCAACCGAGGTCGTCGAGCGAATGCGGGCCCGGCTCGTAGAACCCGATCACGCAGATTGGAGGGAGCACAGACAACGGCTGCGCGGGCTAGCCCACGTGCTTCAGCAACTGGGAACCGCGGGGCCGCCCCCTGTGGCGGTCAGCACGTTGCGAGGCGAACTCGCCGACAACGAGGAATGGAAGGCCGACCCCGCACGGCCGGCAATCGTCGTTGGCACCATCGACATGATCGGCAGCAAGCTGCTCTTCAGTGGCTATGGTGACGGCCGGTACGGTCGCGCGCATCACGCGGGGCTCATCGGGCAGGACGCGTTGATTGTGCATGACGAGGCGCACCTCACGCCGGTGTTCGGCGAGCTTCTGAGTGGCGTGGCGGAGGAACAGCGGCAGCACAGCCGGGACGGCGCTATCGTGCGCCCGATCCGCGTCTTGGAGCTGTCCGCCACATCGCGGAGAACGAGCGGCGTGCGGGTCACGTTAGAGGAGGAAGACAGCAAAGACAGGATCGTTCGAGATCGACTGAATGCATCGAAGCGACTGCGCCTGCATCCCGCCAAGCAGAAGGAGCTGACCCGGGAGATCGTAGAGCGCACCCTCGCCTACAAAGATGGTCGCGAGAGGGTCCTGATCTATGTCCGCTCTCCGGAGCAAGCCTCGAAACTTGCCGTGGAGCTCGCAAAGAAATTAGGGGCAGGTGGCGCAGAGCGGGTCGCTGTGCTCACCGGAACGATCCGCGGCTACGAGCGCGACCAACTGCTGCGACAGCCGCCAAAGAACTCCGCAGCCCGGGTGATTCGTCACTTCCTCGATGGAACGACGCCGTGCCAGACCGTGTTTCTCGTTAGTACGTCCGCGGGGGAGGTGGGCATTGACCTGGACGGCGATCACATGGTCTGTGACCTGACGACGCTCGACAGCCTGATCCAACGCCTGGGGAGGGTCAATCGTCGGGGCGGTACGGATCGCGAGGCTCATGTGGACGTGGTGGTAGAGCCCCCGAAGGAAGGAAATGGGTCCGAACTCGGTAGGGCCATTGCGGCAACGCGTCGCATTCTGGAGCGATGGGGCGGAGAGCAAACCGACGGCATTGATGTCAGCCCCGGAAACGTGCGGGAACTCCTCGCAAGACTGGATGCCGCGGAGCGTGAAAGCGCCTTTTCGCCAGCGCCGCAGGCCCCGCAGCTCACGGACATTCTGCTTGACGGCTGGTCGCTCACGAGTGTCGATAAGATGCCGGGCGTACCGGAAGTGGCGGCCTTTCTTCACGGGCTCACAAAGGATCCCCCCCAGACTCATGTCGCTTGGCGGCGGGAGGTCACGCCCCTCGCCAAGGCCCAGGTTACGGACGCCGGACTCCGAGCCTGGTTCCTCGCCTGCCGTGTCGAATCCCGAGAACGACTGCGTGGCCGAACCGTCCGGGTAAGAGCCGCGCTTGAGAAACTTCTGAAGAAGCGTCGGAAGAAGGAGAGCAACCAGGACCTGGACTTTCCTGTTGTCCTGCTGGACGAGCGCGGGCGCGCAGAGTGGTGCAACCTCTCGGAGATCGTCCAAAAGGAGAACGAGGCGCGATTGGAGTACAGGACACTCGTGCTCCCGGTTGAAGCCGGCGGGGTTAACGAGAAAGGCATGCTCGACCCCGACTTCCATTCCCCCGCAGTGGATGTGGCAGAAACGGGGCCAGACCCTGACGAACGGCAAAGGTGGCTGTGCCGGACCTCGGCGGACAGCGCCCGATTCGAGCGGCTCGACTCCGGGGAAATCCAAAATGGTCCTCCGCGTGGATTGCGCGAAAAGGTGCGCGTAGAGCTGACCCGATCCGGCGAGAGCGAGGAAAACGGCGAATCGGTCGACCTCGTGCTGTTCGTATCCCCGCGGCGATCAGCTTTGGAAGACCCGGAGACGGCCAGCGCCCGCCAGACGCTGGAGGAACACGGCCGAGCAATCGCCGACCGGATATCCGCGATTGCCAAACAGTTGAACCTACCGAACGCGATTCGCGAAGCGCTGGTCACCGCCGCGCGATGGCACGACAAGGGCAAAGATCGTCGGGTGTGGCAGCGATATGCCCGAAATGACTTAGGTGGGGAGCCCGTCGCCAAGACCGAGAGGTATCTACATCCCCAAGCGCTCGGAGGCTACCGGCACGAGTTTGGCTCGCTGCTTGACGCGAAGAGGGACCCAAGCATCCAGAATCACCCTGAACGAGATCTCGTGCTGCACCTCATCGCCGCGCACCACGGCTGGGCCAGGCCTCACTTCCCGCCCAGGTCGTTCGATAGCACTCGTACCACCGCCGACAACGAAGAAGCCGCCGTCGAAGTGATGCGCCGATACGAGCGGCTTCAAAGGCGGTTCGGTCGTTGGGGGTTGGCGTGGCTGGAGTCGTTGTTGCGCTGTGCCGACGTCGCTACCTCACGAGCAGTCGCTGAGGGGGCTGTTGCAGGGCCCCAGAGAGGGGAGGCTCAGAAGTGAGTAAGTGCGAAACCCGCTTCTCGGTCCCCGTTGACCTGACCAATCCGGGCCAGTTCTTTGCGTGCTGCGGGCTGTTGGAGGTCGCACACCGCCTCTGGCGTGGGGCGCAGGGATGGTTCGATGGCGACGGGAACGCGTTCTGTATCGGCACAGCCGGAGAGCCGTGCGGCCTGAAAGACATCGTGGCTCAACTTGCGAGGGCCAATCTAGAAGGAGACTTGTCGGAGGAAGAGAGACAGGATTTGGATAATCTGGAGAAGAGGAAGCGGGACCCCACAAACGAAGGGGGACCACTTTCTAGCGAAGAGGAAAAACGACGCAAATCCCTGGGCAAGCGGCAGCGAGAAGGGGCCATCAGAGTTGGAAAGCCGTTCAACCTCCGCATCGGCTGGTGGGAGGAGAATTCCGACGACGTCCCCAAGACCTTCGCGGGCCAGCAAAAGGTGCTTCGGATGGTCTCTGCGCTACACAGACAAATTGAAAAAGCCATCCAGGACGCCCGCCCGTTCGAGTATCGTTGTCTCCTCCACGATGAAAAGGGAAAGAAAGTTGAGCCCTTCTACTTCGATGCGGAGAGATTCGCCCACGCTCTCGACGCCGGATTCTCCTTAGATAAGCACGAGGAGCGATTACGAGCGATGGCAGCGCCTCTCACGGAACTGTTGGCCCTGATCGGCCTCCAGCGCTTTCGGCCCCGACCGGTCAATGGGAAACGATGGTGGTTTGAGTATTTTACGTGGACACAACCGCTGGGCGTCTCTGTCGCCGCTGCGGTCGCCTGCGGAGCGGTCCCGCTCGTGCGGACGAGAGGCTTCCGCTTCCGCCTTCAGTTCAGAGACGACCAGAAACGGTATAAGGCATTCGGCATTGCAACCCAGATCGGAGGTGACACATGAACAAACAAGGAAACGAGGCGGCCCGCTTTGATGACTGGCTCGTAGACGAGAGCGACGTTGCTGCCCTCGTCATGCGCCAGTGGCTGGAACCCGTCGAGGGAAAGGACGCTGTGATCTTCCCCCCGACGTACCCGCTTGAACAGAACAAAGCGGGTTATAACATCGACCCACTCAACGACGGGTCGAACGTCTGCCAGATCGACAGCGTCGGATCGCAGGCCAACCGCATGGAACCCATCTTCAAGCGGAAGAAGTACAAGCACCTCGTGCCCCAGGTGACCATCAAGGCCGGCACACGCACCGTTCATCTGCTGGATGCCGGTCACCGGGCAGCGGACGCGATCGTTCGTTTTTCGACGCTTGGGGGGGATCTCTTTTCGGCTTTCGACGCCTACCGGAAGAATGGCGATGCAGAACCACTCGCGAAAATCGCGCCCACGTCGATTGTGTTCGGGGCGTGGGACTCGCGCGCCACACAGGTCAAGCTGCCTCGCATCGTACGGTCGGTGATCCGGGCGTACGACGTGGACGAATTGACCCGGTCTGCCCAATACACGACCATCGCCGGCGAGATCCTCGAAGAGGGAGAGGCCGAAGTGACAACGAGAGGGCTCAAGGCCGAACTCGGCCTAGCGCACGTTCCAGCGGCCCGGACCCATGGCGGTGTAAGGGTCCGGGGAGAGATCCGGCGAGACGCCATTCTCAACCTTGCGGCCCTCCGCGCGGTCGCGGCGCCGTACAGGGAAAGAACGATGCGACTCCGGCGCTACCTGCTCGGCTTGTCCCTGGTCGCTATCACCGCACCGCAGGAGCCAAATCTACGCGAAGGATGCGAGTTGGTAGCCGACCCCCAAAGAGGAACGCAGTGGACCGTGGTGAAACACGACGGAACCAGGGAAAACTACACGATTGCTCACGAGGAAGCGTTGGCTTTTGCTACGGCAGCGGCCGAGTCTTTCCGTGTGGGCGAGGACAGAACTGGCGAATTCAAGGAGAAGATCGCGAAGGAGATCCTCACCATGAAGGGGGAAGACGCGAAGAAACTGCTCAGGCAGGGGGCGATCACGGAGGAAGCGCTCGAGAGGATCAGAAAAAAAACGAAGAAGGGCTCCGAGTAGGTGATGGCAAGATGACCCGCCATCTCTGCATCTCAGTGACTTTGCTCGACCCGCTCTTCCACGGCAAGGGCGATGATGGCGAGCCCGAGTGGCCCCCGTCTCCGATGCGCCTCTTCCAGGCGCTGCTCGCAGGTGCACGCACGGGATGTCGGGGCGCGAGGTGGGAGGAAAGTCGTGCAGCCGCGTTCCGGTGGCTGGAGCGCCAGGGACCGCCTCTGATCGTGGCCCCCGAGGCGCGGCAGGCCACGGAATATACCTTTTTCGTCCCGAACAACGACAGCGATGCTGTATTCGAACGCCAAGAGCGTTTGACGAGCAAGGTCGCGCACCCCCACCGCCTGATCGAGGGGAACACAATTTACTACGTGTGGCGAATTGACAACGCTTCGCACGCGGAGGCGATCTGCCGCGAGGCACGCCACATCGTCGCTTTGGGCTGGGGCATTGATCAGGCGATCGGTGACGGCTGGATCCTCAGCGGCGATGAGGTTGCCCGCCTTCCTGGCCAGCGGTGGCGTCCGTGGCGTGCAGCAGGAAGCGGGGGGCGAGTGTGGCGCATTCCCCGCCAAGGGTCCCTTGAGGATCTCGAGCAGTGCTACGAGTCGTTCGCTAAACGCATCGACCGCGGCACATACCATCCACCCCGCAAACCCAGGCAGTTCGACACGGTTCTCTACTTGACAGGCACGACGATGCCGCCCCGCCATTACGCGGCATTCGAACTCCCAGCGGGTGTCGCCTTTCGCCAAGAGGCGGCGAGCGAGGTCGCCGCAATGCTTCGCTCCCTGGCCTGCGCCTGTGCCAAGGCGGATACGCATGAATTTCCAGGCGGCTCGGCGACCTACGTAGCGGGGCACGTTACCGAGAAGAACGGCGCGACACCACCTCGCTTCTCTTATCTACCCCTTCCGTCGATCGGCCACGAGCACGCCGACGGTCTGATCCGCCGCCTCTTGCTCGCCGAGCCATATGGGGGAGACGGTTCGCACGCCCGCTGGGCGCGGGCTCGTCTTCCGAATCAGGTCCTGCGCGACAACGCGGGGAATGAGCGGGGCGTGCTCCTCGATCTCCGCTCGAGCACGTCCAAGGCGATGCTAGATCGGTATGTCGGAGAAGGTCGGGACTGGTCCACCGTGACGCCGGTGTTCCCGCCCGGGTTCGATGATGGAAAACATGGGAAGGCGGAGAAGTTGCTCCTCAAGGCCATCACCCAGGCGGGTTACCCACTTGACGCCCTGGCTGAATTGACGCTGCGGAAGGCACCATTCTGGCCCGGGTCGCAGCACCCGCGCCTGTATCGTCGGCCGCATTACCTCAGGCACCTTCCGGGTTGGCACGTGCGACTCGGTTTTCGGGAGCCGATTCCGGGCCCGGTGGCGCTGGGGGCCGGCCGGCACTGCGGCCTGGGTGTCTTCGCAAGGACGGAGGGCACCCGATAAACGCGGGAGAGTCGTCAGGGGTATCCGCGGCCGGAGAGCCGCGGCCCCATTGAAGCGACGCACCGATCATGATGGCGTGCTCCTGGTGGTCGCGTATCCGCGGCCGTAGAGCCGCGGCCCCATTGAAGCTAGGCGTAGCTGTGGCACTGGGGGCCCCGGGCCCGGTGTATCCGCGGCCGTAGAGCCGCGGCCCCATTGAAGCGCCAAGGGCCGGCTCATCATCCCGCCGGCCGACGAGGTATCCGCGGCCGTAGGGCCGCGGCCCCATTGAAGCTCGGTAATCGTGATGTAGTTACCGTACTGCTTCAGAGTGTATCCGCGGCCGTAGAGCCGCGGCCCCATTGAAGCATCACGGAGCGCCGCATCTACACCGAGTTCGGCCCGTATCCGCGGCCGTAGAGCCGCGGCCCCATAGAAGCGAGTACGGGCTTTGCTTCGACTACGTGGAGCCCGGGACGTATCCGCGGCCGTAGGGCCGCGGCCCCATTGAAGCGTGTAGGCGTCGCCCTGCTGGAGTTCGGCCACGAGGTATCCGCGGCCGTGGAGCCGCGGCCCCATTGAAGCTCCTCGACCGCCCGCACCAGCAGGTTTCGATCGAAGTATGCGCGGCCGTAGGAGCCGCGGCACCATTGAAGCGCGTTGTTGGTCCAGCAGAACCGAATCTGGTCCACGGCGGTATCCGCGGCCGTAGAGCCGCGGCCCCATTGAAGCGTGGAGGGGTGGCGATGGGCACATTGCTGACGTGTGGGATCGATAACGTTGACAAGTTATGAAGTTGTTCGGGGCGGGTCCTTGGGTTTCAGCGGCCGGCAAGCGAGAGTGGTGATGCCGGGGATGGCGCGGTTGGACGTGTTGGGGGTGGTGCAACACGTGATGGCCCGGGGCCTCAAGGGGGCGGCGATCTTTCGCGACGAGAAGGACCGCGAGATGTTCCTCGGGGTGACAGGCGGGACACTCCGTAGGTCCTCCGCCAATGAGAAAAATATCTAATAATTATCGAATCTTGTGGTTTTGTGCGGCTTCAGGGCACACGAGTCCTTGGAACGGAAGGGCCGGCGATCCCTCTCCCTCGGCGAACCCCGGACCTCGCCGTTTTCCACGCTACGGCGTCCCATGACTATTCGAGTATTTGCGGCTGCCACGGCGTGCACCCACGTGGTGCACCGGCCAGGGTTGCCCGTGGGGAGGCCATCCGCCGTCGGGTCGCCGGATCCTCAACGCGAGAACTCCTCAGGGACCCCCCGCGGATGTTGGTGCAGGGCGTGCCGGTCACACCTTCTCGAAGAATCGCACTCCGGGAAGGTCTTTGAAGTGGGCGTCGCAGGTTACGAGGTCGACGCGGGCTTGCTGGGCGGTGGCGTACACGATCGCGTCGGCCATGGCCAGGCGGTGGTGGGCGGCCAGGTCCGAGGCCAGGAGAGCGAGAGACGTGTCCAGGGGGACCACCGTGCCCTGCTCGGTTGCCCCGATGATCTCCAGGGCGGTCGGTTCGTCGCGTTCTCGGCAGATCCACCGGTGGAGTTCGTACTGGACGACAGTGGGAACGACGACAGATTCGGGTTGGGTGAGGAACGGTTCGAAGCGGTCGGCGAGGGCCCCGTCGGTGAGCCACTCGATCCACCCGCTCGTGTCCACGACGACGCTCAACCGCGGTCGCTCCGGTCCCGCACATCGCGGGTATCGGCTCCGCGCAGGACGCCTCGCAGATCCCGGATGTCCCGCTTCGGCACCAGACTGATGGTGTCGCCCTTGGTGACGAACACGAACTGCTGGCCCGCCTTCAACCGCAGGCGCTCTCGCACGGCTTTGGGGATGCAGATCTGGAACTTGGACGTGAGGGTGGCCGCGTGCATTGTTCTTACCTCCTTGCGATCGATACTCAAAGCGTAATGGGAAAACACCGCGACTTCAAGGTCGCCACCCCCCCTTCGCCAGAAAATCCGGAGACCAGCAGGGATCGGGGGGACGTTGTTCGGTTTCATAAGTTGTTTGGGCCCCCGGTTCGGGCCCGGCGAACGCCCTGGCATGCCAGGGGCGACGAAGGGCGTCCTGGGGGGCGACGGGGGCCGTGAGTCAACCAGCGTGCAACCGCACCATGTGCTCCCGGATCCACGGGAACAGGTGCTCGTAGTCGCTCTCCCCGCGTTCCAGGAGCCCCATCGGGAACCGATACGCGTCGTTGGGCCCCCCCGAACTACCAGTCGTTCAAGGGACGGAAGGGTCGGGCTTGGGCCAGCACGAACGGGGAGACGTGGTGCGCGGCACACCCTGAGGAACGAAGCCGCCTCACTCGGCCAGGAGTCGCCCCCATTCCTCGTTCTCGGAAATGGATGCCTCCAGGTGCTCCAGGACCACCGGCCTCACCCGGCGGCGTTCTCGAGGAGGCCCCGGGTCATATCGCGGCGGCTCAGGATGACCGGCTACGGACCTTTCGTGCGGTTTGCAAGTTGTTCTTTCCATTTGCGCACCTGACCCCCGCGGACGAGGCCACGCCCCCACGCATTCTCCCGTCCTACCCCGGTTCGCCGCCCCAAACTCCGACACGATCGGTCGGCTTGACAGGCCCGCTTCCTCTGGCACAGTGGTGGTCCATCCGACCCCGCTCGTCAACGAAGGAGGGAGCGACCATGCCACAGATCCAGTGGGAAACCGATTTTCAGAAGGCCGTGGCCCGGGCGAAGGCCGAGGACAAACCGGTACTCCTCGACTTTTTTAACCCGGGGTGAATCGGCTGCCAACAGATGGATGCGGTCACGTATCCACAGGAAGCCGTCGCCGAGTTCGTGTCCACCCGGATGGTGCCGCTTCGGATCCCGTCGGACGCCCAGCCCTACGCTGGCCAGTTCAACGTGAAGTGGACCCCGACCCTGGTCACCCTCGACCGGGACGGCACCGAGCACCACCGGACCCTGGGGTTCCTGCCGCCGGAGGAGCTCATCCCGTCGCTCCTTCTGGGCTCGGCCAAGTGCCATTTCGACGCCGAACGGTTCGAGGCCGCCCTCAAGGAACTCGACGAACTGCTCTCCCAGTACCCCAAGTCCGACGCGGCTCCCGAGGCGATCTTCGTGCGCGGGGTGGCCCGGTATAAGCACACCGGCGACCCCAAGCCCTTGAAGGAGGCCTACGAGAAGCTCGCGGCCGACTACCCGGACAGCCCGTGGACGAAGCGGGCCCTGCCCTACCGGCTGCTATAGCGTGCGAAGCGGCCCGGGCGACGCCCGGGCCGCTTTTCGCCGGGAGAGCCGGAGCCTTCTCCACCGCTTCGCCGCCCCGCTCACCGCAGGTACCCCGCCACGATGCTCCATGCCACCCACCCGAGGGACAGGAGCGCAAGAGACGCGAGCCAGGCCAGCAGGAACCGGCCGGGCTCGAGGCGGCTCCGGAACCAAACCCGCCAGGCCGCAAACGACAAGACGAGGTAGGAGAACCCGTATCCCAGGGGCAGCCCCCACAGGGCAAACACCCCGGCGAACCCCCAGCCCCCCTCCCCGCGACCCGGGGCCGCCACGAGGGTGACGACCGCGGCCACCAGGGTGCCCACGGCAACCCCCAGCGGCCCGCTCAGGACGAGCACCCCGGCCTGGGCGGCCAGGACCTCAAGCAGCGAGCGCGTGTGTCTCCTCCACCCCATCTACTCGTGAGGACGACGCATCTCTTCGAGTGCCGCACGGGCAAGGAACCCCGACCGGGTCTCGCCGTGGCGCTTGGCGTGGGCATCGATGAGCGTGAGCAGCCGCCTGGGCAGCGTGATGTTCACCCGCTCCACCCGGTCGTCCAACGCGGAAAAGTCCACGTCCACGAGGGCCCACACTCCTCCCGCGTACTCCGGGTTGGCCTGATGTTCTTCTATGGGACGTGGCGCAGGAACGGGCTCCCCGTCGAGGATGAGCCCCTCCAGGTGGCACTCAATCGCCTCGCGGGCCATCTCGAGCGCCTCCTCCACGCTGGAGCCCGCCGTGAAGCAACCCGGAAGATCCGGTACCGTCACGCCGTAATCACTCTCTGGGTCTTTGTGGATCACCACCGCGTAACGCACGTCTACCTCCACTCCCATCCCGCCTGCCGAAAAATCGAGCGAAGGGTGCCCACCGGGAGGTCCCGCTTCGGGTGGGGCACGGTGATCTTTCCCGGTTTTTCCGGGTGCTTGAACTGGTGGTGGCTCCCCTTCACGTGGTGGAGCACCCACCCTTCCCTTCGCAAGCGGCGGATCACCTCCTCGCTGCTCATGGTGTGTATACTACACACCACGAGCAGCCCCTTCAAGATGGCCGCTACGTTCCCAATGAAAAACGGCCCGGGCGAGCCCGGGCCGTGGGTCGGTTCGTCGTGCTGGGGGATCAGTCGCGCAGGTGGCGGGAGATCACGAGGCGCTGGATCTCGCTCGTGCCCTCGCCGATGGTCAGGAGCTTCTGGTCGCGGTAGAACCGCTCCACGTCGTAGTCGCGCATGAGGCCGTAGCCCCCGTGGATCTGGACGGCTGCGTCCACCACCCGGCCCATGACCTCGGAGCAGTAGAGCTTGGCCATGGCGGCGTGCTTACCGAAGGGCCGGCCGTTGTCCTTGAGCCAGCAGGCCTTGTACAGCAGGTTCCGGGCCGCCTCGATCTCCATGGCCATGTCGGCCAGCTTGAACTGGATGGCCTGGAACTCGAAGATCGGCTGGCCAAACTGGCGGCGTTCCTGGGCGTAGCGCAGCGCGAGCTCGAAGGCCCCCTGGGCCCCTCCGAGGCCCATCGCCCCGATGGAGAGCCGGCCGCCGTCGAGGGTGGAGAGCATCTGGCGGAACCCGTCGCCCTTTTTGCCCAGGAGAGCGTCCTTGGGCACCCGCACGTCGTCGAAGTAGAGCTCCGCCGTGTTGGAGGCCCGCCACATCATCTTGCCGTGCATGGCCTTGCGGGTGAGCCCCGGGGCATCGGCCGGCACAAGGAAGCAGGAGAGCTCGTTTCGGCCGTCGCTCTTCTTGCCGGTCACGGCCTGCACCACGATCACGCCGGTGATGTCGGTGGCCGCGTTGGTGATGAAGATCTTGCTGCCGTTGATCACCCACTCGTTGCCGTCCAGGACGGCCCGGGTGCGG